>JBIHZP010000131.1:0-4277 GCA_044231315.1 Daejeonella sp.
ATATTTAGTCCCGAGAAGCAACAATACATGACCTATCGAATTTTCCACAGCCATAAAGCCCTATTTCAATTTGCGCGTGAGTGGTTTAGAGTCGAGCAGCTTAGTAAAGACAGCATACTTTTGCAAGTAATGGAATTAGAGGCACGAGTTATAAATGAGGATAAGTCAGCTATTTATATGAAGCTTTATTCTGATGACTACATAAAAAACACATTGAAAACAGATGCTGCGACCTTAAAAGAACCCACAAGAGAGGATAGCTTGTTCATTAAATATAGGGCTATACAAGCCAATAGTAATTTGGATAGCGCCTTTGCGGCAAGAAATCCTGTAGTGCTAAATAGCCGGAGTAAAATTACGAGAGTAGAAAAAATCAAACCTAGTCTCGACCCCTATCTAGGTCATGTTAACCGCTCAGAGGAGTATTTATACCCAGAATACCGAATTAATATTGATAAGGCCTATAAAGATTTTCAATATTCTTTTTCAGTTCTAGTTGATCATAATGGCAAAATGCATTTTAAGGAATTTTTAGTTGCGGTTGAACCTGAATTTCTCGCGACTAAAACCAAAGTGGCTAAAGGAATTATTGATATTTATCTTAAAAATACGTTGCTTATTAAGCCAGGAAATACTTTAGGTTTCCCACACACCAGTCTAATCAACTTGCATATAATAGGGAGAAAATAAAATAATTTCTTAATGAATAATTTTAAACAAGAGTTCCTTCATTAAATCGCCTTGTTCAGTATTACCACTTGCTTCAACCCCTTTTACTTTTAAATCGCATTCGCGGAGGTAAGAAATGATACGAAACACTTTCTCTTTGTTGTAAGATCTGGCTGCTTGTTCAAAATCTTTAACAAAAAATGGCGCTACTCCTAGATCTTTAGCAAGTCCTTGCGGTGAACGGTCGGTGGCATAATGCACTTTCAATATTTTAGAAAAATAAGAGTTTAAATTGCCTATGACTAAGAAAATAGGATTATTTTTGGGGTTTTCGGCAAAATAATTAATTATTTGATTTGCTTTAAAAACATCTTTACGGGAGATGGCATGTTGAAGTTCAAAAACATTATAATCTTTACTGATACCGATATTATTTTGAATATCGTCCGTGTTAATTTCCTGCCCAGGCTTAACATTGAGCATTAATTTTTCGAGCTCATTTGATATTTTAGAAAGGTCATTACCCAAATACTCGGCCATGAGTGCCGATGCTTGAGCTTGAATTTTATAACCTTTATCGCGAACAAAATTTTCAATCCAAGCCGAAATCTTATGATCATTTAAACTAAGAGACTCAAATACAACACCAACTTTTTCAATGGCTTTATAAGTTTTTTTTCGTTTATCAAACTTAGCATGTCGGAAGCAAAAGACCAAAATAGTGCTCGAAAGTGGATTTTCAAAGTATGCTAAAAGGGGATCCGGTAATTTTTTATCCTCTTCACCATCTTTACCCCACTTCAATTCTTGGGCTTCCTTAACCAGAATAACCTGGTATTCACTCATCATTGGGTAGCGCTTTGCGGCATTGAGAATACTCATAATATCCGAATCCTTTCCATAGAAAACACTCTGATTAAAGCCTTTTTCAGCATCCGAAAGCACATTTTCTTCAATAAAATCACTAACCTTATCAATATAATATGATTCCTCCCCATGAAGGAGATAAACCGGTTTAAAGTTCCGGTTTTTGAGGTCTTTGATTAAGTCTTTGATATCCATTGCGAAATTCAAAATTACAAAATATTGCAAAGCTTTGAAACGTTCAGAGTAGGAATAAAAATAAAACTCAGGCTATTAGGCAGATTGGAATGAAATTGTGAAATTTACCGAAATGTTTGAACCTATTCCTTTAAATCTTCCGCCTTATCCTATTCGAATTAAAGAAGAAGAAAATGGCACCTATATTTTTGATGTTATCAGAAAGAAATTCTTGCTTTTAACACCCGAGGAATGGGTTAGGCAGCATTTGGTGCACTTTTTAGTGGAAGAAAAGAAATACCCACGGACTTTAATTCAGTTGGAAGGCGGACTAAAATTAAATAATTTGCAAAAGCGTTCAGACATTTTGATTTTCAATAATATAGGTCAAAAAATAGTCCTAATTGAATGTAAGGCACCATCTGTAAAAATTAGCCAGGAAACGTTCGACCAAATTGCACGATATAACTTCGTCCACCAAGTAAAATGGCTAGTTGTAAGCAATGGTTTACAACATTATTGCTGTGAGATTGACTTCCAACAACAGTCTTACCGCTTTGTGGAGGAATTACCCGAATATTCTTTGGCTTCACAATAAGTCATTTGGATTTAATAAAATAATAAGAAGTTTTTATTTGCCAATTAAAAAACTACCTTTATGATAAGCCTGTGTTCATTATAATTCAACAGGAATAGAAAAAACCTTCACTAGTTTTAAATTCACCCTAAATAGGTGGTCAATACTCGTGTTTAAAATTTTAGAATTTATATGGCTATTTTAATCTTTTTTATTGCTCATTGGTTCCTATCCTTATTTTTCCAGACCTTTTTTCAGCATCGCTACGCCTCACATAGGATGTTTACCATGAGCAAAACTTGGGAACGCATCATTTATCTTTTGGCCTACTTATTTGAAGGAGCTTCTTTTTTAAATCCAAGAGCTTATGCTTTGATGCATCGTGAGCATCATGCTTACAGTGATACTGAAAAGGATCCTCATTCACCTCATTTTTTTACGGATATCTTCCAGTTGATGAAATCAACAATCATCACTTTTAGAGACCATTTAAACCGAACAAAAGACCCTGAAGCACGTTTCCTAGGAAACTACCCTGAATGGCCATTAATCGACAGAATGGGATCTTCCATAGCCTCTAGATTACTTTTTGGAGCTGCTTACACATGGTTTTACATTGAATTTGTCCCAGTAGGCTCAGAATGGATGTATATCTTACTTCCCATTCATTATTTAATGGGACCGCTACATGGCGCTATTGTAAACTGGTGCGGACATAAATACGGTTATTCAAATTTTGATAATAATGATAAATCGAAAAACACTACCCCATTTGATTTTCTAATGCTTGGTGAATTATTCCAAAATAACCATCATCGCTACCCAAATAGTGCCAATTTTGGTAAAAAATGGTTTGAAGTAGATCCAGTTTATCCAATTATGAAATTTATGCACATCCTAGGTATTATTAAACTTAAAAAAGCAGTTTAAAGGAGAAATCTTACCTAAGATCTTCTGAATGATCATTTTCAAAATTCTCGCCACTCCAAATTTTTTGTGCACTCCACTTTACAGCCGGATTTGCCCAAAATGGATGGCTATCTGGCAAGCCTAATGGCAAAAAAATATTGGTAGCCAAATACGGACTGCCTTGATTATTGTAGGTATCAGCCAAGTTGGGCTGATCACCATATAAACCTAAAGTTAACCAGCTATTTTTATAGGTCGTGGGACTCTCTAAAGTCTTTTTGATTACTGCAGTTAATGCACAACGGACTTGTTCTGGATGGATTTGATCGGGCAAGCGATTTTTCCAAGCCATATCTGCTAAATGATGGAATGCAGCGCCACGGTAAATAATCGACCGACCAGTAGCAGGAAAGCTACCATCTGTATGAATTAATCGCTCTTGGATAATGGCATAGCGCTGATTTCGCTTTTTAATTTTATCAAACATGCGATTATAAGCATTCGTTTTTTCTTTAATAACATCCATCAATGTTCCTAAATAGGGATGTATTACATAAGAATTGTAATAATCAAAGGCAAAAGCACTACCGTCTTTGTACATTCCATCACCAACATACCATTGCTCCAATTGTTGTAATGAATAATCTACACGCATTACATCCCATTCAAAACCATATTTTGCCATAAAAGCTTCATTCATAGCAGAAAAAAGCAACCAGTTAGAAAACCCAGGTTTAAATTTGCGAGTAATAGCAATTGATTTTACCATCAGTGCTTGGTTTTTATAATCTAAATTTTCCCAAAGCCAAGGTGAACGAATAAAAGCCAATGAAATGAAGGAAGCATCAACCAATTGCTGTCCCGCAATATTATAGTTCATGAAATCATTAGCATTTGAATCCAAGGAGTTTTTAATACCCTGAATAGCCCATGCTCTATATTGTTTTCTAAGAGATATTTCCTCTTCAGAGCCACCTTCCAATTGTAACCAAGGTGAAATCCCACTAAGTACCCGACCTAAAACCTCCACATATTGAACTTTTATACGACTTTCCTTATTATCCACACGGATGGAAGTCAT
>JBIHZP010000132.1:0-4271 GCA_044231315.1 Daejeonella sp.
ATACATTTTAACTAAATTAAATCTGTGAAAAAATGATTTAACAGATCAAATGCTCAAATTCAAAAATTACTCGGACAGATCTGAACATATTTATAGAAGCTATCCACTAATTTTTTTCGATTGTCTTAATAATAAAGTCTTAAATCTACTCTTCCGTTTATTTTATCCTTTGAAATGAATACATTTAATAAAAACATGCCATGAAAAATATTTCACTAATTATATTAAGCATAATCTTTATTATTTCCGTAAAACCATTACAGGCTCAAAATAGTGACATTAACAAGATGTCATCGGGTGGAAAATTAAAGCCCTTGCAGGCTATTATGGATATACGTCATTATACCATTGCATTAGATGTGGACATACAAGAACAAACAATTAATGGCTATACCACTATTGATTTAATATTATCCAAACCAACTGACACCCTTTTATTTGATCTGGTTCACTTGTTAACAGTTAAAAAAATAACAACAAACAATAAAAACAGTAGTTTTTTTCAGAAAGGTGACTTTGTATACGTTACTTCCAAACTTGGATTTCAAACAGGAAAACAAAGCATAAAAATTGAGTATGGTGGAAAACCACCAGTTGCTGTTAATCCTCCCTGGGAAGGTGGATATAGCTGGAAAAGAGATATAAATAACAATCCTTGGGTAGCTATTAATTGCCAATTTGAAGGCGGAAAGATCTATTTTCCTTCCAAAGACCACCCGAGTGATGAACCAAATGAAGGTGTAGATCTTTTCATTACCGTTCCTAAAGGGCTAACAGTGGCCGGACCGGGATTAATAAAAACCATCAAAAACAATAATAACAATAAAACAACCTTTCATTGGAAAACAAATTATACCATCAGTAATTATTGCATTGTTTTTAATATCGGAAAATACAATGTATTCAACCGGAATTACACTACTAATGAAGGCAATGTTGTTCCAATACAGCTTTACACGCTTGATCCAGACACTAAAAAAGCTAAATATTTGCTTGATATTAAAGAAAGAGACACTCACATTCTGGAAAAATATTTTGGTGAATATCCATGGGTAAAAGAAAAAATTGGTATTGCCGAAGTGCCCAATTCAGGGATGGAACATCAAACCATGATTACTTTTAAAGATAATTTAAAATTCACTCCGATCCCTGGAACTTTAGATTACGCAGATGTTTATTTTCATGAATTTGCACACGAATGGTGGGCAAATAAAGTTACCAATAAAGATTGGGCACATATGTGGATACAAGAAGGCATCACTACCTATGCAACAGCCTTATTTTACAGGGAGGTAGCAGGTGAAAGCGGCTATGATAGGATTATGAATAACTTCAGGATGACCATCAAAAACAAAAAGCCCTTAGTACAGGGTGAAGAAATTAATACTGTAAATACATACTCGGGGGATATTTATGTTAAAGGTGCTTTCTTTATGCATACACTACGCTATATTTTGGGGGACAGTATATTTTTCCCAACATTAAAAGAACTTGCTACAGATGAAAAGTATACTTATGACAACTTTGTTACGACAGATGATGTCGAAAAATTGTTCAGCAAGAAATATGGTAAGGATTTAAAGCCAATGTTTGACTTTTTTTTAAGAACAACAAACAGACTTGAAATTAATATAACGCAGACAAGTACTGATGAATATTGGATACAATCGATAAATTCTCCAATGAATCTTCCTATAGACATTTTATCAGATGCAGGTAAAAAACAAATTATTTTGGACAATAAAGGTTTAAAAATAAAAAGTAAAACCCTGCCCATAATTGATTCAAATGGATATTACTTCAAAAAAGTTGTTTTGCTATAAAAGGGAAATGAAATTTTAAAAAAATAGTCCGCCATATAAATATGTGACGGACTATTATAAATAAAAAACGCCTAAGCTAGAGCAATTAGTTGCTTACCAATTTAGGTGCGCTCTTATTTACCAGCCTTTATTGTTTCAAGCAATACTTTAGCGGCTTCTTCAGACGAACCTGGATTTTGTCCGGTAATCAGCAGTCCGTCTTTCTTTACATGAGAAGCCCAATCTGCTCCTTTGCTATATGTTGCTCCTAATTTTTTCAGTTCATCTTCTAGAAGGAAAGGAACAACTTTAGTCAGTTCTACGGCCTCTTCCTCCGTGTTTGAAAATCCCGTTACTTGCTTTCCTTTAACTAATGGTTCACCATTGGCTCCCTTTACACCAACCAATGCAGCTGGAGCATGACATACAAAAGCAATAGGTTTGTTGTTTTGGTAAAAGCTCTCAATTAATGATATAGAGTTTTTATCTTCTGCCAAATCCCACAGAGGACCATGACCACCCGGATAGAAAACAGCATCATATTCACCTTCTTTTACTTCACTTAACTTTACGGTATTGGAAAGCTTTTCGCTCAGGGCCTCATCAGCATGGAAGCGTTTGGTGGCAGGAGTCTGATTTTCAGGGCTATCACTTTTAGGGTCGATGGGTGGCTGTCCTCCTTTTGGAGAAGATAAAGTAAGCTCTACTCCAGCATCAGCCATTAGATAATAGGGTGCTGCAAATTCTTCTATCCAGAAACCGGTTTTTTGTCCCGTATCCCCTAAATCACTATGCGATGTCAATACAATTAATACTTTCATAATTTTTGTTTTAAGATTAATAACTCATTTTTATAATTTTCTCAACGTCGGCAGGCGCAAGTGTTTTATGCTCACCTAAGCCGAGCCAGCCTCTCTCGGTAAAGCGTTGAGACACTAATTCAGCAGTACCTTCATAATCAAGGGTATAATCAGATAACTTGGTATCTATTCCCAGAGAATGGAAAAATTCAACTGTTTTTTCAATGGCAGCCTTTGCTTTTTCTTCTGTTGAGCCTGTTTTTATGTTCCATACCCTTTCCCCATACTGAGCTAATTTTTCTTTTTTAGACTCAAAGTTATAGTGATAGTGACTTGGTGCTATTACAGCCAATGTTCTGGCATGATCTATCCCAAACAAGGCTGTCAGTTCATGTCCCATGGCATGCACCGCCCAATCTGTAGGAACACCTTTCTGTATCATTCCGTTTAAGGCCATCGTACAACTCCACATAAAATTGGCTGCTGCTTCGTAGTCAGAGGGATTTTTCATGATCCTAGGAGCAATTTCAACTAATGTTTGCAGGATACTTTCGGCCAAACGATCCTGTAAGATAGCTCCAATGGGGAAAGTCATGTATTGTTCCAGCACATGGGTAAAGGCATCATTAATTCCATTTGCCAATTGTCGTTGAGGTAAAGATGCAACCACTTGAGGATCTAGTATTGAAAATTCTGGAAATAGTCCAGGACCACCCATACCTAATTTTTCCCCAGTCTCTTTTCTAGTAATTACAGCACCCGAGTTCATTTCCGATCCAGTAGCCGGTATGGTCAGCACGGTTCCAAAGGGAATCCCCTTTTCTGTCTTGATTGCGTTTTTAAGGATATCCCATGGAGTGTTACCGGTGTACAAAGCTGCTGACGAAAGAAATTTTACTCCGTCAATTACCGAACCACCTCCAACGGCTAATAAATAAGTAATATTTTCTTCCTTGATGACTTTTAAAGCCTCCATCAAAACTTCATATTCCGGATTCGCCGGAATACCAGAAAATTCCAATACTTCATAATCGGCCAATGCATTTTTCACCTGCTCGTATATTCCGTTCGACTTAATAGAGCCAGCACCATATACCATCAATACCTTTGCATTTTTAGGAATTTCTTTACTCAGATTTCCTATTTGTCCTTTTCCAAAAATTATTTTGGTTGGATTTTTAAATTCAAAATTTAACATATCTATTTTTTGTTGAATTATATTTTAATAATCATTTTACCTTCATTCTTACCTTCAAACAGATCGATAAAAGCTTGTGGAATACGATCAAAACCATTGACGATCGTTTCTGTATAAGTTAATTTCCCTTCCTTTAGCCAAGTACTGAGTTGTTTGATGGCCTGAGGATATTTTGCTGCATAATTAAAAACAATGAACCCTTGCATCAGGACACTGTTCCTTACCAGAATGGGTTGAATTCTAGGGCCTTGAGCTAATTCTGTATCATTGTATAAAGATATTGCACCGCATACGGGTACACGGGCAAACTGGTTAATATTTGCAAGTACCGCATCAGAAATTACTCCTCCCACATTATCAAAATAGATGTCGACACCATCAGGTGCAGCATTTTTTATTTCAGTTTTCAAATCAGTGGCAGTTTTATAATTAATGGCTGCATCAAAACCGAATTTCGACATCAACATCGCC
>JBIHZP010000010.1:0-13504 GCA_044231315.1 Daejeonella sp.
AACATAAGAACATTAAAAACATTGCGGCAGTATGGCCAGAGAAAAACAAGTCCTTGGTAATGAATTTTGGTCCATAAAAATGGTTGCTAATTGGATCATGAATAGGAATCAAATCAGCGGGTGCATTTAGTGGAAAAAGTCCGATGCTTATAAATCTAGATAGGTTAATCAGTATAAATCCCCATAAAAATGTAAGAAATATGCTAGGGTCTTGTCTAAATCGACTAAAGGTTAGTAGCGCCATTGACCAGATTACCACAAAAATAAACAAGGATAAATCGTAGGCAGGTAACCAAGCCAATAAATAATCGTTGAAACTGATACCATTTCTTTTCTCAATTGCTTGGTAGAAAAAAGGTAGAGAAAGTAAAATGAAAGAGATTAGGATTAATCCAATGATTAATTTTTTTCTGTAATCGGAAGATTGCCAGTTGCTTTTCCAAAGCTCTACAACTGCTCTTTGTTCAGACATTGTTTATTATAAATATTTACGACTTGCAAAAGTACGGTTTTTAATGATTGGGAGGATTAAAAATTATATTATTTCAAAAATGTTTTTTTTACATGCTTTTTATAAAATCCAACCAGATGGATTGACGGGAGTTCCACCTTTCCAGATTTGAAATTGCATCTCTGTTAGCCCTTCCGATTGATCGGTAGCTACTAATCCGATTGATTGCCTTGCTTTTACTTCTTGTCCGCCAGACACGCTAACGTTTTTTAGCTTTGAATAGATGGAAAAATATTCCCCATGCCTAATAATCACCGTATAGGAATTTACTAGAAAAACCACCTTGCTAACTTTACCCCCATAAACTGCTGAAACTGTGGCATCAGGTTCAGTTTTGATGGTTATCCCCGGATTAAAAACAGTAACATTATTGTATTTCTGCTGTCCGAAGCCTTGAGTAATAATGCCCTTTGCAGGTTTTTGCATTCGCCCTCTACTGCCCAAAAATGAGGAAGAAAGTTTTGCATCTGCCGGACTAGATGCTAAAATAGAGGATCCTTTTGCTTCTGTAGTAATTTTCTTCGCTGGTTCGCTAACAATTGCTGGTGCTTTCGTTTTGTTGTCTTTTGCCTTTGCCTCGGCGGCTAGCCTTTCACGTTCAGCAGCTTTTTTCTGCTCGGCTAAAATCTCTTTACGGATTGCCGCCTGAATGGCATTGTTTAGTGCAGCGGCCTCCTTTTGTTTTTTTGATAATTGTTGCTGAAGATTTTTATCCTGTTTTGATAAGGTATTTAGGATTTTGGATTGCTGTACTTTATCCTTCCCAAGGGTTTGTTTTTCTGTGATTTGATCCATCAATAAATCGCTTTTCTCTCTTTTATTAATGTCCAAAATCGATATCTCTTTCTTTAGGGTAATTTGCGTGCTTTGGATTGTATTAGCTTGTTTTTTTCTGAACCTCCCCGATTGCTGTATGTATTTTAGGCGCATATATGCCTGATTGAAATCTTCAGCAGCAAAAAGAAACATTAATTTATGGTATGCACCTTGATTTTTAAAGGCAAAAACAATCATTTTGGCATATTCAGCTTTTAACTTATCCAAATTAGATTGTAGCGTTCTAACTTCTGTGGTATTGCTGACGATTTTGGTATCCAGCATTTTAATCTCCGTATTTATGGTACTAATCTTTTCTTCTCTTAACCTAATTTGGGTATTTAATAAATTGATTTGATTGAGTGAAAGTTTTTTGCTTTTATCGATTTTACTTCTGCTTTTCTTGAGCTGCTCAATTTCTTTATTAATAATATCCTTGCGCTTTTTTAAGGTCGAGCTAGTTTGTCCGAAAGCGGAACCTAATGTTAAAAACAGGATTAAAAAAGTGAACAGTTTTAGCAGACGCATAGATGGTTATTTTGCGTCGCAAAACTATCAACATTCCACGAAATAATTGAATATTTTTTATTTAAATCATTTTTTTGATTTGTTTATTTCAGAAATTATCCATGAAATTCTGCTTACTTTTGTTTCACCCTATTTTATGACCACTCTCAAACACCCAATCTATAATTTACAATTTGGCCTGCTTTGTTTGAGCTCATTCCTGTTTTCAGCTAGTTTTAATATGCTTATACCTGAACTGCCCGCTTACCTGAGTGGTATGGGCGGGGCAGAGTATAAAGGGTATATCATCGGACTATTCACTATTACTGCTGGAATTGCTAGGCCATTTAGTGGTAAGTTAACCGATAAAATTGGGCGCGTGCCGGTAATGGCTGTGGGATCTTTAGTCTGTGTGATTTGCGGTTTATTATATCCACTTCTTACAACCGTTGCCGGATTTTTATGGTTGAGGTTATTTCACGGTTTCTCCACAGGTTTTAAGCCTACCGCTACTGCAGCTTATGTATCTGATATTGTACCCCCAAATAGATGGGGGGAGGCTATGGGTATCCATGGATTGTGTTTTAGTACAGGTTTAGCTATTGGACCTGCCATTGGTAGCGAATTAACTGAACAATTTTCAATAAATGCCATGTTTTATTGTTCATCTTTTATCGCGCTCTTCTCTATTATTATTCTAATGAATATGAAAGAAACTCTCACAAAGAGGGAGCCTTTCAATTTTTCAATGTTGAAGATGAATCGAAGTGAATTGATTGAATTAAGAGTCTTGCCGGGTGCTTTAATCACTCTTTTATCCTATCTAAGCTATGGCGCAATTCTTACCGTTATCTCTGATTGGGGAAGCCATCTGGGGGTAGCTAACAAAGGTCTTTTTTTTATGGTTTTTACCATTTCATCATTATTGATACGCTTTTTATCAGGTAAATTATCCGATCGAATTGGTAGAGTGAAAATTATTAAATCTTCATTATTTTTATTGGTGATTGCTATGCTTTTAATTGCTAGAGCTGATTCTGCAATGGCACTGATGTTTGCTTCTGCTGTTTATGGAATTGCTACCGGCATGTTGTCGCCGGCAATTACCGCCTGGATTGTGGATCTTAGTCACCCGGATTACAGAGGGAAAGCCATCGCTACCATGTACATCGCGCTTGAAGCTGGAATCGGACTTGGTGCATTTGTTGCTGGTGCCTTGTTTGTTAGCGATGTAGCCATGATCCCACTCACCTTTTACGTGATTGGTTCATTTACTTTGCTAGCCTTGCTTTATCTTCAGTTTATTTATAAACCGTCTGTAAAAAAGATTTAAATAATGAATCCTGAAATCCTATTAGAGCTGGTCAATATTAGAATGCCTTACGGCAAATACAAAGGAAGGTTAATTTGTGATTTACCAGAGTTTTACTTGGTTTGGTATCATTCCAATGGCTTTCCTGCTGGTAAAATCGGCATTTTGCTGGCCACTATGTATGAAATTAAACTAAATGGTCTAGAATACCTTCTACAACCACTGAAAAAATAAATACGAATAATTCTTAATTCAATACATAATTACTAATATTATTAGTAATTATTAAATATATTTGAAGCTAATTATAAAAAATGTACGCGATAGTTGATATTGAAACTACAGGGAGCCATGCCAGTGCAAATGGTATTACCGAGATCGCCATCGTAATTCATAATGGGAGGGAGGTTATTGATAAATTCCAAACCCTCATCAATCCGAACATTCCGATACCTATTTTTATTCAATCCCTTACCGGGATTAGTAATGAAATGGTAAAATCGGCACCCACATTCGATGAATATGCAAAAGAGATTTATGATCTTCTGCACGATAAGATTTTCGTGGCACATAATGTCAATTTTGATTTTTCATTTCTTCACTATCATTTGGCAAAGTCTGGATACCATTTACAAACCAAAAAATTGTGCACCGTCCGATTGAGTCGCAAAATTCTTCCCGGTCTGCCTTCATATAGCCTCGGTAAACTCTGTTCTTCACTCGGAATAGAGGTTTTAGCAAGGCATAGAGCCATGGGCGATGCGGAGGCTACCTCCATACTTTTTTCAATGTTACTTGAGAATGATCAGGAAGGTCATATCAATAAAACATTAAACCCTCGCTCCAAAGAGCAATCCCTGCCCCCACATTTACCAAAGGAGGATATGGATAAGCTTCCCTCTATACCAGGCATTTATTATTTCCATAATAGTAAATCAAAGGTTATTTATGTTGGGAAGGCTAAAAATATTAAAAAGAGAGTCTCAAGTCATTTTGCAAATAATAAACCGGGCAAACAAAAACAAGAGTTTTTGAGGGAAATTCATCACATCAGTTTTCAAGAATGTGGGACTGAGTTAATGGCTTTTATATTGGAGGCTGTTGAAATAAAACGTTTATGGCCTGCTTATAATCGTTCTTTAAAAAGGTTTGAACACACCTATGGTTTATATCTATTTGAAGATCAAAATGGATATTTACGTATGGCGGTTGATAAAAGGAGTAAGTTTTCTAAACCTTTTTACACCTTTAATAGGGTATTGGAGGGACATGCAATGATTAAAAAATTAATCGGAGAATTTAACCTTTGTCCCAAGTTATGCTTTGTTCAAAGAAATACCGAGCCCTGCATTTCAATCGATGAGCAAGTGTGTAAACAAGCATGCCAACAAATTGAAAGTTCCGAAACCTATAATCTAAGGGTAAAGATGGCTATAGAGAATTTAAAAGTTAGGCTTCCCGGATTTTTGCTTATTGATGATGGTCGAAACCTAGCCGAGAGAAGTTGCATCTTAATTGAGAATGGCCAGTTTTATGGGATGGGTTTTGTTTCAATTGAGGAGGCTGATCAAGAAATACCAGATCTCAAAAAGCAATTAACACCTTACCCATCTAATGATTATATCAGAAATTTGATTTTTAATTATGCTATTCAATTTCCGCTTAAAACTAGGGAGCTTTTGCATTAATGAGTACATAAATTCCTGATTTCTATACAAAATATTCTATTTGCGAATATATTTTTTGTCACAAGCCTGTTTTATTAATGGTTCAATAATTGTTTAAGGTATTTAGAATGACCTAACATTCATATTTATTCATTTAACCTTAAAAATTATCATGAAAAAGAAACAGTTTTTGATTGCCACCGCATTAATTTTCGTTTTTTCATTCTCAAGTGTAATTGCAAAAGAGAAAAACACAAAACCGTCGTTAACTGAGAATCAAAAAGCTCGTATTGAGGTGATTACGAAAAGAATTGATGTAATTAAAAGTATCGATAAAGCTCAACTTAGTCGCGAGGAACGTAAAAACCTCCGTAATGAGTTAATTGAAATGAAAAAGGAATTAAAGGTCACCAATGGTGGTGTTTATCTTTCTGTGGGTGCTATAATTATCATTCTTTTAATATTGATTTTATTATTGTAAGTTTTTAAAACAAAAAATGCCTCTTAAGCGGCATTTTTTGTTTTAAACGGTTTTTAATTTAAAATTAACATTTGTAATATTTGATTTAAGCATCTCAAATCTTAATTATTCTTTTTCTATTTAGGTTTCATAGTTTTTTAGCAATTTAGCAATTCCTTATTATCTAATTAATGAATATACTTTATGCCATTCAAGGCACTGGAAATGGACATTTAAGTAGGGCAATGGATATTATTCCTTGTCTTAAGCTCCATGGAAATGTTGATATTTTGGTGAGTGGCACCCAGGGGGATTTGTGTTTACCTTATCCTTTAAAGTATAAATTACGCGGACTCAGTTTTATTTTTGGGAAGGCGGGTGGGGTTGATCTTTGGAAAACCTTTATTAAATCAAATGTTCGAAAATTAGTTAAGGAAATAAATGCCTTGCCAGTTGAACAATATGACTTAGTAATCAATGATTTTGAGCCAGTATCCGCCTGGGCCTGCTACATGAAAAATATTCCTTGTATCGGATTGAGTCACCAGGCTGCTGTTTTAGCTGAAGAAGCACCCAAAGCTGAGCATAACGATATGTTGGGAAAGCTAATCCTCAAAAACTATGCTCCCACAACAGCACAGTATGGTTTTCATTTTAAGTCTTATGAAAACAATATTTTCACTCCAGTGATTAGAGGGCAGGTTAGAAATCAAGAAATTGAAAATAAGGGACATTACACGGTTTATCTTCCAGCTTATGATGATAAACGATTGATAGCAAAGCTTAGTCAGTTTAAAAATGTAAGATGGGATGTATTTTCAAAACATAAT
Organism: Daejeonella sp.; assembly: GCA_044231315.1. GTDB lineage: Bacteria > Bacteroidota > Bacteroidia > Sphingobacteriales > Sphingobacteriaceae > Daejeonella. Next base: position 6,104 of record JBIHZP010000010.1, read on the forward strand.
AGAAAGCCATTTACTCATAAAAATATAAGTGTACAGCCCATTCATAACGAGAAGTTTATCAGTAGCATGGCCTCATCCGCAGGGGTACTTTGTGGAGCTGGTTTTGAAACTCCAGCAGAAGCTTTATTCATGAAAAAGAAGCTTCTGGTTATCCCCATGAAGAATCAATATGAGCAACAACTCAATGCGGCTGCATTGAAAGAAATAGGCGTTCACGTAATTAAAAATTTGCATGACAGAAATGATAGGATCATCAATACATGGATAAACTCTTCAGAAATTATTCAAGTGGATTATCCAGACATGACCCATCAAATTATTCATCAAATTATTGATAATCATTGTTCTACGCCTAAAATAATCGATATAAGGAAGTACGGTAATAGCTAAAATTAGAAAAGATTGTATTTGCTTTGTCTAAACATTCTTTTATTAAAATTAGAACATTTCCTTTCTAATTAATTCTCAATCTTGATGTCATACTTGTTTAGGAGTCCGGAGATACCCTGAACGGAAAATTCAGCCTTCTTAATTCGATTTAGCTCCGGGTCTATGGAATAGTTGAAAGCAGATCTGAAATCCACTTTTTCGAGTATTGTGCGATCAAAGTTAGCATTGCTTAAATCGCAATTATCAAAAACAGATTCGGTTAAATCACATTCTATAAAATCAACCCCTCTTAACTGCGAATCTTTGAAAATAGTCTTTTTAATTTTTGTCCTGTAAAATGTGGAATGGTCTAATTGGCAGCTTTCAAACGAGAATGAAAGTCCGAAATCATGACAATTCTCAAAATGTAGTCCCAAAAGTTTACATTCTTTAAATCGAATATCTCGAAATGCAGTTTTTACTAAATTCACCAGACTTAGGTTCGATCTTATAAACTCACAATCAATGAATTTAATTTCAGATAAATTGATTCCCGAAAAATCACACTGCTTAAACACACAATTTTCATATTCACCTTTGGCTAATGGCTCCACCTGGAATTTAATATTCTCAAATTGTTGATCTTCAAAATAATTCATTACTAAGCTTTTGTAGTCTGTAAATCTGCTATCTAGTTAATTGATGAAGGGTAAATACATCTGCTGGGTTTTCTATACCTTCCGATTTTAGTAGTTCTACTATTTTTTTAAATGGCTCAGAATTACCCGCAATATTTGAGAAATAAACGATGGATATTTTCTGGCTAGGGATATTGATTGCATAGGTACTGAAGCCACAAGTGCTTCCCGAGTGAAACAAGGCCGGATCAGATTTGTCGAAGTAAAACCATCCGGGACCATAAAAACTATTGGTAATCTCCTTTATGGGTTGGTTTAAGCGTTTTAGTACAGCAGGGAAGTCTAAAAGGCTATTATTCCACAAGGCATGGGTCCATTTTTTATAATCATTTAATGAAGTGTAAACTCCACCATCACCTTTAATCGCACTTGTTAAACTTTGATCGTTCGGGTAAATTTTTCCGTTTTCATCTTTTGCAAAGCCAAGCGATCGATTTGGGATTTTGATATTAGCTTCATAAACCATCGAATGGTTCATTTTTAAGGGTTTAAATATCCTCTCTTTCATGAATTCCGGAAATGATTGTCCCGAAACACGCTCCACAATTAATGCCAAAAGTGCATAGGCTGAGTTGCTGTATCTGAATCCAGTTCCAGCATTGAAATAGGTTTTTTCTTGTTTGCTTAAGATATTTAAAACATCGATATCAAGTAATGGAATTAGAATTTTTTGGTCCATTACTTCCTCATAGTCTATTATTCCTGAGCTGTGAGTAATCAAATGTCGAATGGATATTTTTTCTGCAATATATTGAGGTAATTCAGGAAAATATTGGCTTATTGAATCATCAATTGATAGCTTTTTGTCTTGCTCAAGCAATAAAATACACATGGCAGTAAATTGTTTTGAGACAGAGGCTAGCCTAAAATTTGTATCTGAACGAAGGGTTTTTGGACTTTTATTACTAGCGATACCGAAGCCTTTATTATAGATTACACGACTGTTGTTTTCAACATATAAGGCTATTCCGGGTTCTTTAGTGCCAATGCTGCTTTTTAGGATAGAGTCGAGGCGTTTTTCCACTTGAGCAATGGATTTATGAGCGAGCATCAGGCAAATCACAACAAAAATATATTTCATATTTCGATAATTTAATGAACCAATTTATGAATTTTAAATGAATGGTATTTTAACAAAAAATCTAAATCTTATCCTTAAGAATAGCTAATAATTTTTCTAAATCGGCGGGGGTATCTATCGCCTGACTCTCTATGGCCGTTATTGCGGTTTGTATGGGGTATCCGTTTTCAATCCAGCGCAATTGTTCCAGACTTTCGGCTAATTCTAAGCTTGATAAAGGAAGTTTGATTATTTCGATCAGTGTTTGTTGCCTAAACCCATAAATTCCGATATGCTTGTAGAAAGTATGATTTTCTAGCCAAGAATTACTTTCTTTTCCTCTTAAGAATGGAATTGTTTGTCGGCTAAAATAAACTGCTTCCAGATTTTTGTTGATAATTACCTTGGGGGTGTTCTCATTGTAAAGTTCTTCCTGCGAGTTGATTATTTTTACTAAAGTGGCTATCTGAGTATTTATTTTATCAAAGCAGGAGCAAAGCAGGTCGACTTGAGAGGGGTCAATCATAGGCTCATCTCCTTGAATGTTAATGAGAACGTCAAAGTCAGGGAAATTTGCCGCAACTTCTCCACAGCGATCAGTACCACTAGCGTGTTGTGTTGAAGTCATAATTGCCTCAGCGCCAAAGCTATACACATGATCCAGTATGCGTGGATCATCTGTTGCGATGACAATTTTATCTAGTTTGGTTGATTTCAGGCATTGCTCGTACACTCTTTGAATCATACTTTTTCCGGCAATATCGATCAGAGCTTTGCCTGGAAAGCGACTAGATTGATAGCGGGCTGGAATAATTCCGAGGATTTTCATTGGCCAAAGAAATTATTGCTATAAATTAAAATAATCCATTGATTTCGCGTTCAATGCTATTGATCACAAAACCAAGATCCTCTGGTTTATTGGCAAAATCAAGTTTATCTTTATCAAGCACTAATAATTTACCTTTAGAGTAAGAATCAATCCATTTTTTATACTTTTCGTTAAGCTTAGAAAGGTAATCTAAACGGATTCCAGCCTCATATTCTCTGCCACGTCTTTGAATGTTATTCACTAATGTTGGAACTGAAGCCTTTAAATAAATTAACAAATCAGGGGGCTTGATGAAAGAAGTGATATTCTCAAAAATCGAACAATAATTTTGATAATCTCTAGTTGACATTAAGCCCATGTCGTGCAGGTTTTCTGCGAAAATATAGGCATCCTCGTAAATGGTCCTATCTTGGATTATTTTCCTTTCTGTGTTTTGCAGTTCTAAAATTTGCTGAAAACGACTGTTTAGGAAGTAAATCTGCAAGTTGAAGCTCCATCTTTTCATATCACTATAAAAATCTTCAAGGTAAGGGTTATTGTCTACAGCTTCAAACTGTGCTTCATAACCCAGGTGCTTTGAAAGCAACTCTGTAAGGGTAGTTTTTCCAGCCCCGATATTTCCAACTATGGCAATGTGCATGATGTTTCCTATTTGTATTTAGCGTGTTAGGCTAATAATGTTTTAATTTACAAATTGTTATGGTATTAGAGGTTTAAAAATTTTTAAACCCGATAATTTCGCGAACTTCTCTAATTGTTTTTGAGGCACTTTCACGAGCTTTAATTGCTCCAAAACGTGCTACTTGCCTCAAATAGGTTTCGTCTTTAGAAATTTCTTTGATTCGTTCACGCATGGGTGCAGTAGCAATGATCATATCCTCTGCCAACTGCTTTTTTAAATCCCCATATCTAATTTCACAGGTATTATAAAGATGGTCGAAATGCTCATAAGTGCTCGCTGGTGATACAATTTTCATGAGGTCAAATAAATTTTGAACAGACTCGGCTTTTGCCTGGTTTTCTTCTGTCGGGCCGCTATCACTCACTGCCCTCATTACCTTTTTGCGGATAACTTCTGGCTCGTCGGATAGGTAAACAGCATTTCCTTCACCTTCGGATTTACCCATTTTACCTTTTCCATCAAGCCCCGGGACTTTTACTAACTTTTCAGTGAAATTAAATGCGAATGGCTCGGGGAAATATTCGTTGTTGTAAAGCCTGTTAAATCTATTTCCAAATGTTCTAGCCATTTCCAAGTGCTGTTCCTGATCTTTTCCAACAGGCACTTTAGTTGCTTTATGGATCAAAATATCCGCCGCCATCAATACTGGGTAGGTTAATAAACCTGCATTTACATTGTCGGGGTGGGCACGAACTTTATCCTTAAATGAGGTGCTTCTTTCGAGCTCGCCTAAATAGGCATTCATATTGAGGTAAAGGTATAATTCAGCAATTTCAGGTACATCCGACTGGACATATATGGTTGCTTTTTCAGGGTCAATTCCAGCGGCTAAGTATTCAATTAATACCTGTTTAACATTTCCGTGAAGATCTTCAGGGGTAGGGTGTGTGGTTAATGAATGGAAATCTGCTATGAAAAAATAACAGTTAAATTCATTTTGCATCTGTACAAAGTTTTTTACAGCGCCATAGAAATTCCCTAAATGCAGTTTACCGGTACTGCGAATACCACTTACAACAGTTTCCATATCCGCGAAAGTAAGGATTTTTTCTGTAACAGAATCTCAATCTTCATGCAATGAATTCAAAATTAAAAAGGTCCACGGAAATTCGTATTTTTGATATAATGAAAAGACTTTTTAAGAGCGTCCATCTTTATTATTTTCAGGTTTGGCTTGGCCTGTTTTTCACAAGTCTTTATCCTGTCATATTTTATTTTTCTCGTAGCCCGGTAAAATTCCATGGGATGAATCGGATGCGATGGATTTTTAGTTATTTAAGTTCCTTATTTTCTGGTTTTATATTTCGATTTAATTTTGAGGAAAAGGTAGATTGGTCGAAAAGATACATCATTTGTGCCAATCATACGTCTAATTTAGATATTACGGCTATGATTCTTCTGGTAAAACGCAATTATGTGTTTTTTGGTAAAGAGGAGCTTCTCGATAATTTCATTACTGGAATTTACTTTCGTACCATTGATATTACAGTTAAACGAGAGAGTAAAATATCGGCATTTAGAGCTTTTAAAAAGGCTGAAGAGAAGCTTAGGGATGGCAAAACAGTCGTTATTTTCCCTGAGGGCATGATTAGTGAACATTATCCACCTGTTTTGCAGCCATTTAAGAACGGACCCTTTAGGCTTGCCATTGAACAGGGAGTAAAAATATTACCTGTGACAATTTGCAATAACTGGAATTTAATGTGGGATGATGGCAAACGCTACGGTACTAGTCCGGGGATTTGCGATATTTGTGTTCATGCACCTATCGACACAACAAATTTAACAGCTGAGAATGCTGACGACTTGAAAAACAAGGTTTATGGAATTATTGCTAATCAGCTCGAGGTTCATCAGCAGCGTGAACAATAGGATAAGTAATATGCTTAAAAAAATGAATTTTAATCAATTATGAAAGTAAGTTCGGAAACAATCGATAAAATTGCTCATCTGGCTAGACTTGAAGTTCTGGAAGATGAAAAACTCGGACTGCTAGAGGATATGAATAAAATTCTAACTTTCATGGATAAGTTGAATGAAATTGATACTAGAGGTATTGAGCCATTAATCTACATGAATGATGAAATTAATGTCTTACGTGAAGATGAAATAAAACAAGAGATTAGCATTGAAAACGCTTTGAAAAATGCGCCAAAAGAAGATGGGAAGTTTTTCAGGGTAGCTAAAGTGATTCACAAAATCTAATTTCTATCCTAGTGTAACAATTAAAACTAAGCGATAGTCTAAAAACAAAAATATGGCACAAGATCCTCTAATTACTTTAACTGACATCGGTAGGAAATACGTTATCGGAGCTGAAACTATCCATGCATTGAAGTCGGTTTCTTTAACAATAAATAAGGGTGAGTTTGTGGCTCTTATGGGACCTTCTGGGTCTGGAAAATCTACTCTAATGAATATTCTTGGTTGTTTAGATACCCCAACAAAGGGAATATATATCTTAAATGGTAACCAGGTTAGTGAAATGACTGATAGTGAGCTTGCCGAAATTAGAAATAAGGAAATTGGTTTTGTGTTCCAAACGTTCAATCTTCTTCCAAGATCTTCCTCACTCGAAAATGTAGCACTTCCATTGGTTTACGCAGGAATCGGTCGTTCTGAGCGTGAAGAACGAGCTCAAAAGACCCTTGAAAGTGTTGGATTGGGGAATAGGGTAGATCACAAGCCCAATGAACTATCGGGAGGACAACGCCAGCGTGTTGCTGTAGCCAGAGCCTTGGTTAATAATCCTTCCATTATTCTTGCTGATGAGCCAACTGGGAATCTTGACACTAAAACATCTGTCGAGATTATGGGATTATTAGAAGAGATCCACTCCAAAGGGAATACCATTATTCTCGTTACTCACGAAGAGGATATCGCTCAACATGCCCATAGAATTGTTAGAATGCGTGATGGATTAATTGAAAACGACTACCTGAATGAGAATATTAAAACTGTTTCTCCAAGGTTAGATGATATGAAATCCAAGGATTCTGATTTCGAAAAGATTCAATAATTTCATTTCTTTGAATACTAATCTTATTTTTTGGCTGCCTTTAATTTCAATTAAGGGTAATCTTTAAATATGTTTTATGAATGTCAAAATAAGGGTTAAACAAATCTGAGATCCTAATATTTTGCTGAATAATTCTTAATATCGCAATGTTTAAATTAAAGTTTGCCATAACAGAAAATCTAACGATTAAAAAGAAATGAAAATTTATACCAAAACTGGTGACGAGGGTTTGACCTCATTAATTGGTGGAACACGTGTTCCAAAATATGATCTGAGGATTGAAAGCTACGGTACTGTTGATGAGCTAAATTCATATATAGGGATGATTCGCGACCATGATATTGATGCCAGTCAGAAAGATATTTTAAAAGAAATACAGGACAGATTGTTTACGATTGGAGCTGCATTAGCCTCTGATCCTGAGAAGTCAAGGATGAAAATTCCAGATCTTCATCTTTCGGATATTACCTACCTTGAAAATCAAATTGATGAGATGAATTTAGTTCTTCCTGAATTGAAGCATTTTATTTTACCAGGTGGGAGTCCTGTAGTTTCATTTTGCCATGTTTCTAGATGTGTTTGCAGAAGAGCAGAGCGTATTATCGTTCATTTAAAAGCGGAGAGTTTTGTAGATGAGAAGGTGATAGTTTATTTAAATAGACTGAGCGATTATCTTTTCGTGCTCGCTAGAAAGTTATGTTTCGATAGAAATGTACCTGAAAATCAGTGGTTTCCGCGTGTTTA
>JBIHZP010000011.1:0-13472 GCA_044231315.1 Daejeonella sp.
AGAAATGGCATTCATTAGCTTCACAGAATGACCCAATCTCAAATTTAAACAAATCATAAAATGAAAATTACAGTTGTAGGAGCCGGTGCCGTAGGAGCAACTTGTGCTGATAACATCGCTAGAAAAGAACTAGCTGAAGAACTTATTTTATTAGACATCCGAGAAGGTTTTGCTGAAGGAAAAGCGATCGACATGATGCAAACTTCTGCATTATTGGATTTTGACACCAAAATCAAGGGTGTTACGAGCGACTATGCTGCTACTGCTGATTCGGAAGTTGTTGTAATTACCTCTGGATTACCTCGTAAGCCGGGAATGACAAGGGAAGAACTGATTGGAACCAATGCCAATATTGTAAAAAGCGTTACTGAAAACATTCTGAAATATTCTCCAAATACAATTATTATCGTCGTTTCAAATCCGATGGATACCATGAACTACCTTACCCTAAAAACCTCTGGTTTACCAAAAAATAAAATTTTGGGCATGGGTGGCGCCTTGGATTCATCAAGATTTAAGTATTATTTAAGTGTTGAGCTTGGTTGCTCTCCTGCCGATCTTAACGCAGTTGTTATTGGTGGTCATGGAGATACCACAATGATTCCATTAATTAATCATGCCACATGGAATAGCATTCCTGTTACTCAGCTTCTTACAAAAGAACAGCAGGAACGGGTTGTTTCTTCAACCATGGTTGGTGGTGCAACTTTGACTAAACTTATTGGAACCTCAGCTTGGTATGCTCCAGGTGCAGGTACTGCAGCAATGGTTGAAAGTATTGTGCGCGACGAAAAGAAACTTATTTCTTGTGGTGTAGCGCTAGATGGTGAATATGGCCAAAAAGACATCTCATTAGTAGTTCCAGTAATCCTAGGAAAAAATGGATGGGAGAAAATCCTAGACTTTAAATTATCGGATGCTGAGCAAGCTGAATTTAACAAAAGCGCAGATGCAGTAAGAGCAATGAATGAGATTTTAAAGGAATCTAATCATATTTAATAATTGCTATTTTAATGGCGGCATACAAAACAGTTCCATTAGAACTCATCAACTTAAACGACGACGGCTTCCACTTATTAGTGGAAGTTGTTGTTTTTGGACAATCCTATCAAGCAGTACTCGATACTGGTGCTTCAAAAACAGTATTTGATAAAGAAACGATTGAGAAGCATGTGCTAAGTGGACAATTACTAGCTTCGGATAGGATTTCGACCGGACTAGGAACAAATAATATGGAAAGTCACACGATTATCCTTCCCACCATGAAAATTGGAAAGCTCAAGTTAAAGAATTTTGAAGCTGCGGTACTCGATTTAACAACTATAAAACAGGCTTATTCAAGTCTTAATCTGCCTCCAGTGATCGGAGTTATTGGTGGCGACATACTAAATAGCCACCATGCAATTATCAATTACAAAAAATTGAAATTAAAACTGTTTAATTAGGGTATTCTGCCATCTTATTAATTTATAGTTTGATTAAAACGCGAAAACTATAAAAAAAGCCCTTCAATTTAAATTGAAGGGCTTTTTTATGGTTTAAATACTAGAATTAAATATCAATTCGAGCGTATTTAGCATTTTTCTCAATAAAGTCACGTCTAGGACCCACATCATCGCCCATTAACATGGAGAAAATATGATCACATTCAGCAGCATTTTCAATCGTAACTTTTCTTAAAGTACGGGTTTGCGGATTTAGAGTAGTATCCCACAATTGCTCTGCGTTCATCTCTCCAAGACCCTTATATCGTTGAATATTAACGCTTTCTTCTTTACCAGCACCTTTCAAAGCTTGAACTGCGGCATCACGTTGATCATCATTCCAAGCATATTGAAACTCTTTACCTTTTTTCACCATATAAAGAGGAGGTGCTGCGATGTATATGTATCCAAATTCTATTAATGGTTTCATATATCTAAAGAAGAAGGTCAAGATCAATGTAGTAATGTGAGAACCATCAACGTCAGCATCGGTCATAATAATGATTCTATGATAACGTAATTTCTCCATGTTGAGCGCTTTCGCATCCTCTGGAGTACCAATGCTTACTCCCATGGCCGTAAACATATTCTTGATCTCATCATTTTCGTAGATCTTATGTTCCATTGCCTTTTCGACATTCAGAATTTTACCTTTTAAAGGAAGAATAGCCTGGAAATTACGATCACGACCTTGTTTTGCTGTTCCACCCGCCGAATCACCCTCGACAAGGTAAAGCTCACATGCTGCAGGATCATTGTTTGCACAATCGGCAAGCTTGCCAGGTAATCCTGAACCACCCATTACCGTTTTGCGCTGAACCATTTCACGTGCTTTACGAGCAGCAGCCCTAGCTGTAGCAGCAAGAATCACTTTGTTCACGATCATTCTAGCCTCACGTGGATTTTCTTCAAGGTAATTACCAAGAATCTCACCAACAGCTACGTCAACAGCTCCCATAACCTCGTTATTACCTAACTTGGTCTTGGTTTGCCCCTCAAATTGCGGTTCCTGAACTTTCACTGAAATTACAGCGGTCAGTCCCTCTCTAAAATCGTCGCCAGTAATTTCAATCTTCATGTTTTTCAACATGCCCGATTTTTCAGCATACGTTTTTAGCGTACGAGTTAAACCGCGACGAAATCCTGCAACGTGAGTTCCACCTTCATGAGTATTGATATTATTAACATAAGAATGAACATTCTCAGTGTAGGTATCATTGTACTGAAGAGCCAATTCTACAGGTATACCTTGCTTTATTCCTTCCACATAAATTGGCTCAGGAATTATTGAATTGCGGGTACCATCAAGATATTTAACAAATTCTTTTAATCCACCCTCAGAAAAGAATTCTTCAAAAAGGAATAAACCATCATCAGTAGTTTCACGTTCATCGGTTAATGAAAGACGAATACCTTTATTCAAATAGGCTAGTTCGCGTAAACGTGCTGCAAGCGTATCAAATTTATACTCTGTAGTTAGGGTAAATATTTCGGGATCAGGCTGAAAAGTAACGGTTGTACCCGTTTTTTCACTTTCTCCAACAACTTTAACATCGTATTGGGGCTTACCACAAGAATATTCCTGCTCAAAAACTTTACCCTCACGCTGCACAACAACTTTAAGGGCAATAGAAAGCGCATTCACACAACTTACTCCAACACCGTGCAAACCACCAGACACTTTGTAAGTATCCTTGTCAAATTTACCACCTGCGTGAAGAACGGTCATAACAACTTCAAGTGCCGACCTTTTTTCTTTGGTGTGTATGGCGGTAGGAATACCACGGCCATTATCTGTAACTGTTACAGAATTACCTTTGTGAATGGTAACATTTATGTCAGAACAATAACCGGCCAGAGCCTCATCAATTGAATTGTCAACAACCTCATACACAAGGTGATGCAGTCCTTTAAATCCGGTATCACCAATATACATTGATGGGCGCTTTCTTACCGCTTCCAGGCCTTCAAGTACCTGTATATTATCCGCCGAATAATTAGATCTGTCTTCTGTTTCTTCGCTCATAGTTTCATATTACAACAAAGATCAAAAATAACCATTTTAGATTGAATTTATTGCATTGTGGATAAAATTACAGCTTAGACCCCAATGATGGTCTAGGCTAAATTAAATGGTTGAGATAATGGTTTGAAAGTTTATATTTGTTTAAATTTTTAAAAAAATTATGAAGAAATTAATAACAAACATTAGTAAAATAGCAGCAATTTTCGCCCTTTCCGCAATTGTTGTTTCATGCAACAAAGAACAAGCGAAAACTGAAGCCTCAAAAACAGGTACTACTGCAAACACGCTAGATGTAGTCTATGTAAATTCAGACTCCCTTTTAACAAATTATGAATATTTTAAGGCTGTCCAGAAAGTTTTTGAAGATAAATCTAAAAAAGCGCAGGCAGACCTTCAAGCAAAAGGTGCAGCTTTTCAACGTGAAGTTGCTGCCTATCAACAAAATGCTGGCACTCTAAGTGCAGATCAACGCGCTTCAACTGAAGAACGTTTGGCGAGAAAGCAACAAGAACTGGCTACTTATAACCAAAATGCTGGAAATGCCCTAGCTAATGAAGAAGCCTCAGAAAATGAAAAACTTTATAATAAAGTATCTGACTTCTTGAAGGTTCATGCGAAAGAAAAAGGTTATAAAATCGTGTTAACTTATTCTAAGTCTAATCCAGCAGTTTTATATGCCGATGAAAGCTTAGATGTTACGAAGCAAGTATTAGAAGGTCTCAATGCGGAATACAAAAAAAATAAAAAATAGGTTTCTTTGAACTATAAACAAGAGAACCTCGGTCATTCCGGGGTTTTTTTGTGTTAAATTGCCTTTTACCAAAAAATAAATCTGTAATGCATTATGTCGGAAATGGATCTTCATCATAAATTTATGCGCTTAGCAATAAAATTAGCAGAAAGAAATGTTCAAAAAGCAATTGGAGGACCCTTTGGAGCTGTTATTGTCAAGAATGGAAAGGTTATCGCCAAAAGCGGAAATAAGGTAACACTAAAAAATGACCCAACAGCTCATGCCGAGGTATCTGCAATTAGAATTGCCTGCAGAAAACTAGCGACTTTTGATTTACAAGGCTGTGTCATTTATACCAGCTGCGAACCTTGTCCTATGTGTTTAAGCGCAATTTATTGGGCACACCTTGATGAAGTTTATTATGCCAATACAAAAGAGGATGCTGCCGAATTTGGCTTTGATGATCAGTTTATTTATAATGAAATTGCCCTCCCTTTCAAAAAAAGAAAATTGCCTTTTAGCCAAATAATGAGAAGTGAAGCTCTAAATTCATTTAAACTTTGGAATGCCTCTCCAATGAAGATGAAGTATTAATTATAAGATATCAATCGAACCAACCCTCTTGAAGATCGTCAATCTCTCTACGATCTCTTTTAGTTGGCCTTCCAGCGCCACGGTCTCTACTCAATGTGGGACTTTGGAACATGGATTTATAAGCTGGTGTATCTTCAATTGGTGTTAGATCCTTGTAAAAGCTAACCGCTGTTTTAGCATCCACACGCCTTTCTAATAATCCCACAACTTCAATTATTTTTTTATCACTACCCTTCTGAACGGTATAAACCTCCCCTATTTTCACTACATGTGAAGCCTTTAGATTTTGCCCATTTAATTTTATTCTTCCTGCTTTACAAGCTTCCGTAGAAACACTTCTTGTTTTAAAGGCGCGTATGGCCCATAAGTATTTATCAATGCGTAATTTCTCGGATTCTGACATAACACAAAATTACATAACAATTGACTTATTCATACAAAAATTGGTAGAAAATTCCTTTAATTTGCTTTAAATTAAATTATGACTAGCGAATTAAAAAAACTGATAGAAAATGCATGGGATGACCGTAATCTCATAAATTTCAAAGAATACAAAGAGGCGATTGAGCAGGTTATTTTGCATCTTGATAAAGGTGAAATTAGAGTTGCTGAGCAAATTGGAGATCGCTGGCATGTAAACGACTGGATTAAAAAAGCCGTAATTCTTTATTTCCCGATCAGAGAAATGAAGGAAATTGAAGTGGGACCATTTGTGTTTCACGACAAGATGAAATTAAAAACGGATTATAAGGAAAACGGAGTACGAGTTGTTCCTCATGGAATTGCTCGATATGGTGCATTTCTTGCTAGAGGAGTAATCTTGATGCCTTCCTATGTAAATATTGGTGCTTATGTAGATGAAGGTACGATGGTTGACACCTGGGCTACCGTTGGTTCATGTGCTCAAATAGGAAAACACGTACATTTAAGTGGTGGCGTTGGAATTGGAGGAGTTTTAGAGCCAATTCAGGCTTCACCGGTTATTATTGAAGATAATTGCTTCATAGGATCTAGAGCAATTGTGGTTGAAGGTGTACACGTAGAAAAAGAGGCTGTTTTAGGTGCCAATGTTGTTCTTACTGCATCTACAAAAATAATCGACGTAACTGGAGATGTGCCAATTGAATACAAAGGTATCGTTCCATCACGTTCTGTAGTTATTCCTGGTTCTTATGCAAAGAAATTCCCAGCTGGCGAATTTCAAGTGCCATGTGCCCTAATAATTGGCAAAAGAAAGGAATCAACCGATAAGAAAACATCTCTTAATGATGCATTGAGAGATAATAATGTGGCAGTTTAAGAATATATAAAAAAGCTTTTTAAATTAAAAAGGATGAAAAAAGCCATCCTTTTTAATTTTACAGCATGGATATGAAAATAGGATTCGACGGTAAACGTATCACTCAGAATTTTACTGGTTTAGGAAACTATAGCAGATATATTCTCCATATTCTAGCTGAATACTATCCCGCAAATCAATATTCCATTTTCACAAACTCCAAACCGAAAGCTAATTTTAGCTTTTTAAAATCAGCTTCCATTCGTTTTCACTATTCCAAAAACCAATTTCTAAAAAGTATTTGGAGAAGTTTTGGGATTGTGAAGAATTTAAAAAATGATAAGATTAATCTTTACCACGGACTTAGCAATGAGATTCCTTTCGGACTTAAAAAAGCGGATATAGCTTCTGTGGTAACAATTCATGATCTCATTTTCTATAGATATCCTCAGTATTATCCTTGGCTTGACAGAAAAATTTATGAATATAAGGTGCGCTATGCTTGCAAGCATGCCGACCAAATCATTGCGATTAGTGAACAAACAAAGCGTGATCTCATAAATTTATTCCAAATAGAAGACACAAAAATTGAAGTAATTTATCAAAATTGTGATCCCACATTTTACACCACATTTTCTGCAAATGAAAAAGATAGAATGAAAAATCTTTATCAACTACCAGATGAGTATTTATTAAATGTAGGAACCATTGAAACTCGTAAAAATGCATTATTGATTGTAAAAGCACTAAAAGAGCTTGATTCCTATATCCATTTAGTAATTATTGGAAAGGATACTCCCTATTCAAAAGGCATAAAAGATTATGTTGAAGCCAATGGCTTAAAAAACAGGGTGCATTTTCTAAAAAATGTCTCATTTAAGGATCTTCCAGGAATATACCAAGAAGCAAAAATATTTATTTATCCATCCGAGTTTGAGGGATTTGGTATTCCAATAGTGGAGGCTTTATGTTCGGGGGTACCCGTAATTGCAGCCACTGGATCATGCCTTGAAGAAGCTGGCGGCCCAGGGAGCATTTATGTAGATCCCAAAAACAGTAATGAATTAGCCGAGCAAATCCAATTTGTACTAAATAACAAAGAACAAAGAGAAAAAATGATTCTTGCAGGATACGAGCATATCAAAAATTTCTCAAATCAAAAGATTGCGGAAAAATTAATTAAACTATACCAAAAAATATCTAAATGCTAAGAGACGAAGTAAATAAAGCTCTAGAAATATTGAAAAGTGGGGGCTTAATCCTTTACCCTACTGATACGATCTGGGGAATTGGTTGCGATGCAACAAATGCAGAGGCGGTAGATAAGGTATTCAAGTTAAAGGGAAGAGCTGAAGAGAAGAGCCTGATTGTTTTATTAGATAACGACAATAAGCTTCAAAGTTACGTCAGGGAGGTTCCAGAAGTCGCCTATGACCTTATAGAATACACAGAAAATCCATTAACAATAATATATTCAGGTGCTAAAAATCTAGCTGCAAATGCAATAGCAAAAGATGGAAGTATTGGTATTAGGATAGTAAAACATTCTTTTTGCGAACAATTATTGCAAAGATTTAAAAAACCAATCATTTCTACTTCAGCCAATGTAAGTGGAGAAGCTTCACCCGCTAATTTTAGTGAAATAAGTGCTAAAATTAAGGAAGGTGTTGATTATGTAGTCAATTGGGAGCAAGAAGATATGTCAAAAAAGAAAGCATCAACCATTATGAAACTTGAACCGGGTGGTTTGTTTTCATTTATAAGAAAATAAGGAATTTATTAAAATTTATCCATCAATTTTCAAATTTTCAATGAAAATTGCAATAATATGTTGTCCTTTGCCGATAATAATAAGCCTGCTCAAATCAGGTTTGTCGATCCACATCTCCCTTAATTGAGATCCGATCCGATTTTTTATGAAAGAACATTTACAACATCCCATATTTAAAAAACTTAGCCTATTAGCTGAGGATTCAAAGACCGAAATATATGTCATTGGAGGCTTTGTAAGAGACCTTTTCCTAAAACGACCATCTAAAGATATCGACATTCTTGTTATTGGAAATGGAATTAAATTTGCAGAGGCTGCAGGCAAAATATTACATACCAAAGTTTCAGTATTTAAAAACTTTGGCACTGCCATGCTTAAATATGATGAGCTCGAGATAGAATTTGTTGGTGCAAGAAAGGAGTCTTATCGCGCAGAATCCCGTAAACCAATCGTTGAAAATGGAACACTTGATGATGATCAAAAACGCCGTGATTTTACCATCAATGCAATGGCCATAGGTTTAAACATTGAGAATTTCGGAACTTTACTCGATCCATTTGGAGGTATTCAAGATTTAAAAGATAAACTTATTCGCACCCCTTTAAATCCAATTGATACATTTTCAGATGATCCATTGAGAATGTTAAGAGCAATAAGATTTGCGACTCAACTAAATTTCAACATTCATCAAGATGCGCTTGAAGCCATCAAAAAGAATTGCAATAGAATAAAAATTGTTTCACCGGAAAGAATTACTGACGAGCTGAACAAGATTATCCTAGCACCAAAACCATCTAAGGGATTTATTTATTTGTTTGATACAGGCCTTCTGCATGAAATTTTTCCACAAATGGCTGATCTACACGGCGTGGATATAATAGACGGCAAAGGACATAAAGACAATTTTTATCATACCCTTCAAGTCCTTGACAATCTATCTGAAAACAGTGATGATCTATGGTTAAGATGGGCAGCTATTCTTCATGACATTGCAAAACCTGCAACAAAACGATTTGAACCAAGTCACGGATGGACATTTCATGGGCATGAAGACCGTGGAGCACGTATGGTCCCTAAAATATTTGCACAACTCAAGCTTCCATTAAATGAAAAGATGAAATTGGTACAGAAGTTGGTACAATTGCATTTAAGACCAATAGTCTTGGCTCAAGACGTGGTAAGCGACTCAGCAGTAAGACGTTTATTATTTGAAGCAGGAGAAGAGATCGACAGCTTGATGTTACTATGCAATGCAGATGTAACTACTAAAAATGAATATAAAATAAAAAAATATCGCCGTAATTTTGACCTTGTAAAACAGAAACTAAAGGATGTAGAGGAAAGCGACCAGCTTAGAAACTGGCAACCTCCGGTAAGTGGTGAAGATATCATGAAGGCCTTTAATTTGAGTGCAGGCAAAAGTGTAGGGATAATTAAGAACCAAATCAGAGAAGCTATTCTTGAGGGAGAAATAAAAAATTCGCGAGAAGAAGCTATGGAATTTATGCTTTGCAAAGGAAAAGAGCTCGGATTAATACCAGCTGAGGTTAAATAAGACTGACACAATATTTTTAATAAAAATGGATTAACAGTCTTTACAAATAGTATTTTTGTACCAGATTAAGAATTAATAATAATGGCCATATATAGATTTAAGGTTTCTTTTGAAGACTATGATGATATCGAACGAGATATCGACATCAAATCAAATAATACATTTGAAGACCTCCATCGTGCTATTCACCAATCAACAGGATACAATCCTGATTTATCATCTTCCTTTTATGTGAGTAATGACCAATGGAAAAAAAGTGAAGAAATTGCCTTGCTTCCTAATGAACGTAAGATCAATAATGGCATAGCTACGATGGAAAACTCTAGGCTAAGCAGTTTTATTGATGATCCTCATCAAAAATTTTACTACACCTATAATTTCGACCGACCATTTGATTTTCATGTTGAGTTAGTTAAAATACTTCTTGATGAAGAATCAGGAAAAACATATCCCTATATTTCAAGAACTCAAGGGGAAGCTCCGAAAATGGTAGGAAGCACAATCATTGCTCCAACTACAACAAAGCCTATATCCGATGATTTTGATTTTCTTAATGAGCTAGATTTTCAGGCAGAAGACACCGAAGACCTAGAAGAAATGAGTGAAATGGGCATCAATACTGGGACAGAAGAGGAAGATGAAGAAAAAGATGAATTCATGGACGAATTTTCTGATAGTGATGCCTATGATTCTGAAGACATTCAAAAGGATGATTATTAAAATCTAGAAGCCTTAAAGCTATTTACCAATGAATAATACATTGATTATTATTGCGGGTCCTACTGCAATTGGTAAAACAGCATTGGCTATTAAACTAGCCCAATATTATAAAACAGAGATCATATCTGCCGACTCAAGGCAATTTTATAAAGAAATGAACATTGGTACTGCTAAGCCATCACAAGAAGAGCTTGAAGCAGTAAAACATCATTTAATCGATAGCCATTCTGTCTTGAATCAATTCAACGCTGGCGAATTTGAAAAAGAATCTATAGAAATAATTAATAATTTATTCCTGAACCACAAGTATGTAATTATGGTTGGTGGATCGGGTTTGTTTATAAATGCCCTTCGCTATGGGTTTGACCCTCTTCCGGTTGCTTCAGATGAAGTTAGAAGTCGATTGAATATGCTCTTTGAAGACAATGGCATCATTTATCTACAAGAAAAATTAAAAGTTGTAGATCCCGATTATTATAAAGAAGTGGATATAAATAATCCACAACGTATTATCAGGGCTTTAGAAGTATTTGAAAGCACTGGAAAAACATTTTCATCCTTACGCAAAAACATAAGAAAAGAAAGAGCATTTAATATCGTAATGCTTGGGCTCAATACCAATCGAGAAGCATTATATCAACGTATAAATTCTCGCGTAGATGAAATGATTGTTGCTGGATTAATGGAAGAGGTTGAAAGCCTAAAGGAATACAAACACCTAAACGCATTAAACACCGTTGGATATTCAGAAATATTCGATTATTTGGATGGAAAATGCACAAAGGATGAAGCCATCGAAAAGATTAAGCAAAACACAAGAAGATTCGCTAAAAGGCAATTAACTTGGTTTAATAAATCAGAAGACATAAAATGGTTCAGCCCTGATCAATTAGAACCTATTATTCAGTATCTGAATTCCATTCCTTAACATCTTGCACTCTTGGGGCAAAAAAATTAAAGAATAGGAACAGAAAAGATATGGTGCTAATTATTTGAATCATGACCAAAATCTTACCGGCATCGTTAACTGGGTAATAATCGCCGTAACCAATCGTCATGCCAGTTATAAAACTAAAATACAAAGCATCTATACCGCTTGCAATTGGCATATTTAAATAATTTCCAGCCGAATAAATAACCCCAAAAGAAGCTATCAGTTCAAAAAAATTGAAAAATAATAGAATGACAGACCTATTGACCAAATTGTCTTTATTGTGCTCAGGCAAGAAAATTTTGTTAAAAACGTATAGAAAAGTCTCTATTAGAAGATAAATATTAAAAACATAAAGCCAATAGTGATGCCAAAGACCATAATAAAGCATACTGAATGGCAATATTGTTTTAAAAACAACATATAATTCACCGTAAATCTTCTTTGAATGACTAGCCAAATTTCTGCTAAGTAGTTCAATATAAATCCCTGGAAATAAAAGCTTTGAAGTAACCAGAAACAGTCTAACCAAGCGCTCAATTCCAAAATCCTGATAATGAGAGCTATCCCAAACATTTTTAATTTTTTTGAAATACGGACTTGTAGGAGATGATTTTAACTTCTCTGCATCCTGACTTCCAAAAACCAATTTCTTAAAATGCTTTTTCAATTAGGCTTGTGCTGTAGGACCTCCAAAATTCATTGGAATTCCTGGTTGACCTTCATTAATTTGAATACGACCATTGATGGCTTCGAATTTTTCAATATTTTCCTCCAGCGCAATTAGGAATCGTTTGGCATGTTCCGGAGTA
The DNA here is from genome assembly GCA_044231315.1 of Daejeonella sp. Classification (GTDB taxonomy): domain Bacteria; phylum Bacteroidota; class Bacteroidia; order Sphingobacteriales; family Sphingobacteriaceae; genus Daejeonella. The sequence goes on from JBIHZP010000011.1 coordinate 11,906, forward strand.
AGAACGATTCTTGATTTCACACGTGCTTTAGGAACACCTGGCATTACCCTGATAAAATCTAAAACAAACTCAGTATTAGAATGTGTTATTACGGCTAGGTTTGAATATATACCTTCTGCCACTTCCTCAGAAAGTTCAATATTTAATTGATTATCGATGTTTTTTTCTTCCATACTATAAAGTTATAAATAATGGGATAATTATTGTAAAATAAAAAAGTCCTTCTTTTCAGAAGGACTTTTTTATAAAAAACTGGTTTGGATTAAGCCTCCACTTCTTCCTGCTTGGAAGCCAGTAATTTATCGTATTCTTCTTGAGAACCAACAATGATACGCTCGTATTGACGTAATCCAGTTCCTGAAGGAATTAAGTGACCGACGATCACATTCTCTTTCAAGCCTAGAAGATTATCACGCTTACCACTGATTGCAGCCTCATTCAATACCTTAGTAGTTTCCTGGAAGGAAGCTGCTGAGATGAACGATTTAGTACCTAATGAAGCACGTGTAATACCCTGCAACATCTGACTTGAAGTAGCTGCAATAGCATCACGAGTTTCAACAAGCTTCAAATCCTTACGCTTAAGCACAGAATTCTCATCTCTTAACTTACGTACTGAAATAATTTGACCAGGCTTTAAATTAGTCGATTCTCCTGGATCAACAACCACACGCTTATCGTAGATCTCATCATTTTCTAATTGGAAATCCCAACGATCAACCAATTCCTTTTCAAGGAAACGAGTATCTCCGGCATCTTCAATCATCACTTTTTGCATCATTTGGTGAACAATGGTTTCGAAGTGTTTATCGTTGATTTTCACACCTTGCAGACGGTAAACTTCCTGAATTCCATTAACAAGATATTCTTGAACTGCTGCTGGTCCTTTAATAGACAAGATATCAGCAGGCGAAATTGAACCATCTGACAATGGCATTCCAGCTTTCACAAAGTCATTGTCCTGTACAAGAATGTGCTTAGACAAAGGAACAAGGTATTTCTTAATTTGTCCATCTTTTGATTCGATAGACATTTCACGATTACCACGTTTAACACCAGCTAAGGTTACAACACCATCAATTTCTGTTACAACAGCAGGATTTGATGGGTTACGTGCTTCAAATAATTCAGTTACACGAGGTAAACCACCGGTGATATCTCTTGTTTTACCAGTTGAACGAGGAATCTTTGCAATGATTTGTCCAATCTTCACTTTTTCATTCTCTTCAACAGCAATGTGAGCACCTACTGGGATGTTATATCCTTTGATACCATTTCCTTTTTTATCCGCTACACGAATAACAGGGTTTTTTGTTTTATCACGGGTGTCAATAATAACTTTCTCTCTGTGTCCAGTTTGCTCATCAGATTCTTCACGGAAGGTAACTCCTTCGATGATTGCTTCAAATTCAGCTTTACCTTCAAATTCAGAGATAATAACCGCGTTATATGGATCCCAGCTACAAATTTTGTCGCCTTTAGAAATCTTAGCACCATCCTTAACGTACAAATATGCACCATAAGGAATGTTATTCGACATGATCATTTTGTTAGTACCTGGCTCTAC
>JBIHZP010000012.1:0-13463 GCA_044231315.1 Daejeonella sp.
AAGGTTTTAGTCTTTGTGAATAATCGTTTAACTGCCGAAAAGATTTTTAAAAGTCTGTTCAAATATCTAGATAAGGAATTAGCAATTTACAAACCCCTGTTTTTCGATCATCCAGGTTTCGACCGTATGGAAGATTTTAAAGAGTCGGAGGATACAAGAATTCTACTTGTTGCTGATGATTTAAGAGAAACTATAGATCTTCAAGGTATTCCATTTATTTTTCATTTGGAAATGCCTATTGAAATCGAAACTTTTATTGGCAGGATCGTCAAAAATACAGATAGTGAGGAGGTTTTAGCAATTAGTTTTGCGACAGATTTGGAGCTTTCTATGGTTAAAAAGATTGAGCAGACCATCGGACTCCCGATTCCAATTATTGAATTGCCTGAGAATTTAATTATTGAAAAGGATAAGCCAAAGAAGACTTTAAAAAATGAAATTCCAGAACCTGAAATTGGCTCAGCATTCCACGCTAAAAAGCAAAGTAATGTAAAGGATTATAATTATAGCTCTCGGGAAAAGGCTAAAATGAAGTTCAAAAACAGGTAATTATCAAAATTGAATCAATGAAACATAGATTTTTATGCTTTTTGATCGTATTTGCTTTTAGTTTTAATGTTGAGGCTAAACCTAAAAGAATTCTGATTTTTTATAAAACAGCTGCTTATAAACACCTATCTATCCCCTCAGGAATTGCCGCTATTTCGGAACTAGGAAAGAAGCATGGTTTTTTAGTCGATACAAGCTCAAACGCCAGTGTTTTCGAAATAAATACACTTAAAAAATATAGGGCTGTCGTTTTTTTAAGCACATCTGGCGACCTATTAAATGGTCCCCAGCAATCACAATTTCAACAATATATTCAATCTGGCGGTGGATTTGTAGGTATTCATGGAGCATCAGCAGGTGAGTATGATTGGCCTTGGTATGGGAAACTTGTAGGTGCTGTTTTTGATGGTCATCCAATTCAGCAGCAGGCTACATTTAAAGTGGTAGGTAAGCATCCTTCAACTGCTCATTTACCTGCCGAATGGGACATAAAAGAAGAACTTTATAATTTTAAGAATATTAATCCCAACATTCAGGTTCTTTTAACTGTTGATGAATCTACTTATCAAGGTGGTACCAATGGAGCCTTTCACCCAATGGCCTGGTATCATAAATTTGATGGGGGGCGCTCGTTTTATACCGCTCTTGGTCATGCAGACGATAAATATACAAACCCCTTATTTTTAAAGCATATCCTTGAAGGAATTCGATATGCAATGGCTAAGTAATTTTATTTTATTTCTAGTTTTTTAAGAGAAAATAGGGCTTTATTTGTGTTACAATAAATCAGAGTTTATTAGCAATCAAAATTATTAAAACCAAATGAAGAAGCGAAAAATTGTAATAGCTATATCAGGGGCCAGCGGTTCTATTTATACCAAGGTTTTATTTGATAAATTAAGCCTTTTAAAGGATCAAATTGCTGATTTAGCTGTAGTTATGTCAGATAACGCTAAAGATGTTTGGAAACATGAACTTGGAAACGAATCTTTCAACGATTACGGTTTTAATTTTTATGACAAAAGAGATTTTACAGCTCCTTTCGCTTCGGGATCTGCAGGTTTTGATACGCTTATTATTTGTCCATGCTCTATGGGGACCTTGGGTCGCATAGCAGGGGGCATTTCTGATGATTTAATTAGTCGGGCTGCCGATGTGGTTTTAAAGGAAAGAAGAAAATTAATTCTAGTCGTTAGAGAAAGTCCCTATAATTTGATACATATCAATAATATGAAGACGGTTACCGAAGCTGGTGGAATTATCTGTCCCGCAACTCCTTCATTCTACAGTTTACCTAAAAGCCTTGAGGAGGTAGCCGGAACGGTAGTCAACAGAGTGATTGATTTAGCTGGTTTAAATCATGATTCTTATCGTTGGGGTGAACAATAGATCACCCATTATCACAAGTGTAAGGCCCATGTCGGTCATTTCAAGCACATTTTGTATATTTGCATCACATCATGACTAAAAAAGTTGCATTTTATACACTGGGCTGTAAGCTAAATTTTTCTGAAACTTCAGCTATTGGGCGTCAATTTAATGAGGCTGGATTTGAAACGGTTTCATTTACCGACAAAGCAGATGTTTATCTCATTAATACTTGTTCCGTTACCGATCATGCTGATAAAAAGTGTCGCAAAGTTGTAAAAGAGGCCTTAAAACACTCTCCAAATGCTTATATCGCTATTGTTGGATGTTATGCACAACTAAAACCAAAAGAAATTTCTGAAATTCCGGGTGTTGATGTCGTGTTGGGAGCAGCAGAGAAATTCATGATTACTGAATACATCACCGACCTAACCAAAAAGGAAAAAACACAAATCTTTAATCAGGATATTTCTGAGGCTAAGGATTTTATATCCTCTTATTCTTTTGGTGAAAGAACGAGAACCTTCTTAAAAGTTCAGGATGGTTGTGATTATACCTGCACATTTTGTACCATTCCCTTGGCTAGAGGCGCTAGTAGAAGCGATTCCATCTCTCATGTAATTGAACAGGCTAATGAGATTGCTAAGTCGGGGGTAAAAGAAATTGTGCTCACAGGCGTTAATTTAGGTGATTTTGGGATTAGGGACGGTATACGTGAGGATAAATTCTTCGATTTAATTCAATCTCTTGATCATGTGGAAGGCATTGATCGTATTCGAATTTCGTCTATAGAGCCGAATTTACTTTCTAATGAAATTATAGAATTTGTATCTCAATCTAAAAAGTTTGTTCCACATTTCCATATTCCCTTACAGTCGGGTTGCAATAAAGTGCTTGCATTAATGCGTAGAAGGTACAAGAGGGAATTATATGCCGAAAGAGTAGCCCATATCAAAAATCTAATGCCTAATTGCTGTATTGGTGTGGATGTCATTGTTGGCTTTCCGGGCGAAACACAGGAAGATTTTCTTGAAACTTATAATTTTCTGAACGAATTGGAAGTTTCTTACCTTCATGTTTTTACTTATTCGGAACGTGAAAATACTCCTGCTGCAGAAATGAAGGGCGTTGTTCCGGGTTCTACACGCGCAGAACGTAGTAAAATGCTCCATATTTTATCAGAAAAAAAGCGTCGTGCTTTCTATGAAACTCAAGTTGGAGTTTCCACGGAAGTTCTTTTTGAGGCTGATCAAAAGAATGGCTTCATGCACGGATTTAGTCGTAATTACGTGAAAGTAAAAGCTCCATATGATCCTTTATTAATTAATGAAATCAAAACGGTTACACTAGAAAATATTGCTTCAGATGGAGATATGGATATTTCTGAACCATCCGAAATATTTGTCCACTAAAAGCTTTGCCTTTTTTATTATAATTCTAATCATATTTTATAGATTAGCCTAACATTGTAATTAATTCCATATTATTAAAAATATATGTTCCCAACCATCACACACCTGATTGAATATTTAACAGGTTTACACATTCCACTTCCCATTCAAACTTTTGGTTTTTTCGTCGCGCTAGCATTTGCAGCCGGATACTGGGCACTTTCACAAGAGTTTAAAAGAAAAGAAAAATTAGGTCTTGTTATACCATTTACAAGAGAGGTAAAAATTGGTGAACCAGCATCTATCCAAGATCTTGCTCTGAACGGGATATTTGGTTTTTTCGTAGGGTTTAAACTTCTCGATGGATTATTAAATTATACCGCTTTTGTGGCTAATCCACAGGAATTTATACTTTCAACTAGGGGTAGTTTTTTAGGGGGACTTATTTTCGGGGCTTTATTTGTTTATTGGGCATATGCTGAAAATAAAAAGGAGAAACTTACTCAGCCGAAAATTGTAAAGGAAACTGTGCACCCATATCAAATAATGGGTACTTTGTTAATGTGGGCTGCAATTTGGGGCTTTCTCGGGGCCAAGCTCTTTCATAATTTCGAATATTGGGATGATTTTGTGAAAGATCCTATTGGCGGACTTTTATCTTTTAGCGGACTAACTTTTTATGGTGGTTTGATTATGGGTGGCGCTGCCGTTCTTTATCATGCCAATAAATATGGTGTAAAATGGATTCATATGCTTGATATTGCCGGTCCTGGTATGATGCTCGCTTATGCCGTTGGACGTATAGGATGCCACCTGTCCGGAGATGGTGATTGGGGTATTATAAATCTTGCTGCAAAACCTAATTGGCTAAGCTGGGCTCCAGATTGGGTTTGGTCGTTTAAGTACCCTCATAATGTAGTAGGCGAGGGCGTTCCAATACCTGGTTGTGTGGGTAATTTTTGCAATGAATTGCCTTTACCCGTATTCCCAACACCTTTTTACGAAGTTTTAATGGGATTAGCCATCTTCGCTTTTCTGTGGAGCATTCGTAATAAAATAAAAACTCCAGGCATAATGTGGTCTATTTATTTAATATTCAATGGATTAGAACGTTTTTTAATTGAATCGATACGTGTTAATTCAAAATATCATGCATTGGGTTTAAGCTTTACTCAAGCCGAACTTATATCAACGATTCTAATTCTTCTTGGTATAACTGGAATTTTCTGGTCGCTGAGAAATGGTAAAAAATATACCATTTCTTAATTTATGAACCTTCAGAACCTTTGTCAGCAAGTTGTTTTAATAAGTAAAGAGGTTGGTTCTTTTATTCGTGAAGAAGCTAAAATGTTTGACCGCAATACGGTTGAATACAAAGGTTTGCACGACATGGTTTCCTATGTGGATAAAACTGCAGAAGAAAAGCTTGTTAAAAGACTTTCGGGACTCCTGCCTGAGGCAGGATTTATTACAGAAGAAAAAACAAGCAGCAAACAAGGCTTTAAATATACCTGGATAATTGATCCACTAGATGGAACAACTAATTTCATTCATGGTATTCCTACTTTTTCTATTAGTATAGCTCTTCAATGTGATGAAGAACTCGTTTTGGGCGTGGTTTATGAAATAAATCGAGATGAATGTTTTTCGGCATGGAAAAATGGAGGTGCTTTCCTAAATGGGGAAACCATTTCTGTCTCAAAAGCTCCTTTTATTGAAAATACACTATTAGCAACAGGCTTTCCTTTTTATGAGTTTTCTGATATGGAGCCTTACTTAAATGTTTTGAGAGTACTCATGCAAAAATGCCACGGTATTCGAAGAATCGGATCTGCAGCCGTTGATTTAGCCTATGTAGCCAGCGGAAGGTTTGATGGCTACTTTGAGTACAACTTAAATTCTTATGATGTAGCGGCAGGAATTGTACTTGTAAAAGAGGCTGGTGGACAAGTGTTTGACTTTAAAGGGACCGATCAATGTATTGCTAACAGACAGATTATTGCTACCAACGGACTCATTTCAGAAGAGTTGTTACTTGTTATTAAGCAATTTTTTCATTAAATTAGGGTAGCATTTTTAAAACCTTAAAATATGGCTATCACTAAAAAAATCCTATTAGCAATTCTATTATTATTCATTCTGGGTCAATTCATCAGACCTGATAAAAATCAATCTAATTTGGCAAGTCCAAATGATATTTTTGCAGGGTTTTCTGCCCCTGAGAGTACTAAACAAATCATTCAAACAGCTTGTTATGATTGCCACTCAAACAACACGGTATATCCATGGTATTCTGAAATACAGCCCCTTGCCTGGTGGATTGCTGATCATGTCAATGAAGGGAAATCTGAATTGAATTTTTCTGAATTTTTAAGTTATAAGCCTAAGAAAGCGGATCATAAATTAGAAGAAATAGTTGAAATGATACAAAAGGGCGAAATGCCTCTTCAATCGTATACGCTGATACATGGAAATGCAAAATTATCTGAAAATCAAAAAACGGAGATTATTAATTGGGTTCAGGGTATTAGAACAGAGATAAAGCCAAGAATAAATTGATTTACATAAAAAAAGCCCTGAATTTTCAAGGCTTTTTGTTTTTATAATGCTTCTGAAACTACCTCGGTAACTTCCGGAACCATACGTTTGAGCAAATTCTCAATTCCTGATTTAAGTGTTATCGTTGATGATGGACATCCACTGCAAGAACCTCTAAGCTCAACAGTAACGATACCTTCATTAAATGATCGGTAGCTAATTGCTCCACCATCCTGTTCAACAGCTGGGCGAACATAATCATGTAAGATCTGCTGAATCTTAATTTCAATCTCAGTTCCCTCAAAACTTGCCAGTGCTTCCTCTTTTTCAACAATTTTAAATTCTGATTCAACAGCACCTTTTACAAATTCTTTCAAAATGGGCTCAATATCTTCCCAATTAGAACTTTCAGATTTGGTAATGGTTACAAAATTACTTGCGAAGAAAACCCCAGTCACAAAATTAAATTTGAATAGTTCTCGAGCAAATTGCGATTTTTCAGCACTCTCTTTAGTTGCAAAGTCGATGCTATTGTTCGTTAATAGTTTGTTTACTAAAAACTTACGCGTTGCTGGGTTAGGGGTAATTTCTGTATATACGTTTGTTGTGGAAGTTGCAGTGCTCATAATTTTATTTTATGTACAAAATTAACAATTTTTAAGTCGGCAAATAGGTTCAAAGTATTTATGACACGTGAATGACTACCTAAATTCCAGTATAATTGGAAGGAGTAATCGCTTTAAGTTCCTCTTTTACTTGATCTGAAATAGTTAAACGATCTACAAATTCAGCAATTGTATTTTGGTTAATTTGCTGATTTGTGCGAGTTAAATCTTTTAAAGCCTCATATGGATTTGGATAGCCTTCTCTTCTTAATATGGTTTGAATGGCTTCCGCAACTACAGGCCAGTTGGCTTCTAGGTCGGACGCTATGGCGGATTCATGAAGTAATAGTTTATTAAAACCTCTAAGTGTTGATTTTAGAGCAATAAGTGTGTGTGCAACAGGAACTCCAATATTTCTTAGTACGGTTGAGTCGGTAAGATCACGTTGAAGTCTAGAAATAGGGAGTTTAGCAGCAAGATGCTCAAATAAAGCATTCGCCAAACCTAAATTGCCCTCTGAATTTTCAAAGTCGATCGGATTAACCTTATGTGGCATAGCCGATGATCCCACCTCGCCAGCCTTTATTTTTTGCTTGAAATAATTCATGGATATGTAGGACCACATATCCCTATTCAAATCAATTAATATATTATTGATGCGTTTCATGGCATCACAATGAGCTGCAAAATTATCGTAATGTTCAATCTGTGTGGTGTATTGCGAACGATTTAAATTCAATCTGTTATTCACAAAATTATTAGCAAAGTCAGTCCAGTTTATCTCTGGATAGGCTACATGGTGAGCATTGAAATTGCCGGTAGCTCCACCAAACTTGGCGGAAAAAGGAATGGCTTGTAAATGAACCAATTGAGCCTCAATTCGTTCAACAAATACATGAAGCTCTTTCCCCAATAATGTAGGAGAAGCAGGCTGTCCATGGGTATGAGCCAACATCGGGATTTTAGACCATTCGCTTACTCGCCCTTTTAAATGACTTAATAGTTCTTGAATATTCGGTAAATAGGAATTTTGAACTGCTAGCTTAAATGAATGAGGAATAGCCGTATTGTTGATATCCTGAGAGGTTAGTCCGAAGTGAATGAATTCTTTATACTCATCTAAGCCTAATGCAGAAAACTTATCCTTGATGAAATATTCAACCGCCTTTACATCATGATTGGTTGTTTTCTCAATCTCTTTCACTGCCTCAGCATCCTTATCATTAAATTGAGTGTAAACAGCCCTCAATGATTCAAAATGTTTTTTGTCGAATGACTTCAATTGCGGTAAAGGCAACTCGCATAGTGAAATAAAATACTCTATCTCCACATATACCCTAAATTTAATTAAAGCTGCTTCAGAAAAGTATGAGGACAGTTCTTTTGTTGAATTATGGTAACGTCCGTCAATTGGGGATATGGCAGATAATGCAGATATATTCATATTAGCTTTTTTGCGAAGTTACGATTTTTGATTTATATCCTAGCGAAGTTCAATTTGTCACGGGACTGTATTTTTCTTCAGTTTTTGATCCTCAAAGAAAATATAAACCTTGGAAACTTTGGGATTTTAAAATGTTTCCATAGTTTTGCACTTTGATAAAAATAATTCAATTGGACGTAAAACAGTATATAATTGCCGAGTCTGACAAGCTTTTTTGCCAATATGGCTTCAAAAGTGTGACGATGGACGATATTGCCAAGCAATTGGGAATGTCGAAAAAAACAATATATTCTCATTTTGCGGATAAGAATGAGATTGTAAACATTGTTATTGACCAAAGGCTTAATGCCAATAAAGACCTTATTAAAGAGACAATTAAACGATCAGAGAATGCTGTTCATGAAATCTTTTTGGCCTTAACAAATATGAAAGAACAATTGTCGGACATCAACCCGTCCTTGTTCTACGATTTACACAAATATCATCCACAGGCATGGTTGTATTTTAAAGATTTTCGAGAAAAATATTTATTTACTACAATTCATGACAATCTAAAGAGGGGGATCGCTGAAAGCTATTTTAGAAAAGATATAAAGGCAGATATCTTAACCCAAATGCGTTTAGAACAGATGGATTTGATTTTCAGTAATTCATCATCTTACACCAATGGAAAATACGGAATTGCATATGTGATGGCTGAGTTAACAGAGCATTTTCTTTATGGTATCTGCACGCTTAAAGGACATAAATTAATAAACAAATACAAGGAAATAATTGAAGAAGAATAATACTATGAATTATAAATACTTAAGCTTAATCTTTTGCTTTTTTACTGTGCTTTCAGTTAAAGCACAACAATCTGATACTCTAATTAGCTTTAGTTTGAAAGAGGCGATTGACTATGCACAAGCGCATCAAGTTTCCATATTAAACGCAACAATTGATGAGGAAATTGCTAAAAATACGGTAAGGAAAACGATCGGTATTGGTTTACCTCAACTAAATGGAAATGTTAATTTTCAAGATTTCTTAAAGGTTCCTACGAGTTTATTACCCGGAGAATTTTTTGATAAACCCGGCACTCAAGTCCCAGTTAGATTTGGTGTTCAATACCAATCATCTATCGGATTAGAGTTAAGTCAGCTATTATTTGATGGTTCATATCTTGTTGGTTTACAAGCATCTCAAACTTTTAAGGAACTCTCAAATAAAAGCTTAAAACGTAGTCGCATCGAGACAGCTGTAGCAGTAACCAAGGCTTATTATTCTGTTTTAGTTAGCAATGAACAACTTAGTCTTTTAGATGCAAATATGAGCCGATTAAAGAAATCATTCAATGACACACAAGCTCTTTTTGCCAATGGTTTTGTCGAAAAGATTGATGTAGATCGTTTAAAGGTGCTCAGTAATAATTTAGAAACTGAACGTGAAAATGTTATCCGATTGTTGGAATTGAATGTGAACCTCTTGAAATTCCAAATGGGTATGAACATTCAATCGAAATTAAAACTAAAAGATTCAATTGCCAGCCTACAAGTGGAAGAATCAATCGCATTGAATGATACCAGTTCTTATCAAAATAGAATTGAATATTCTTTGCTACAAACTCAGAAAAAAATCAATGAATTGGATGTTAAAAGGTATAAAAGTTTGTTTTTACCATCTTTGGTTGCATTTGGAAGCTCTTTGCAAAGTTTGCAATCTCAAAAATTCAATAGCTTATTCGATAGAAGCTTCCCAACAACAGTAGTAGGTTTTCGTTTATCGGTACCTATTTTATCAGGAGGTATAAGAACATATCAAGTACGAAATGCAAAACTAGAGGTACTTAAAACAGAAAATAACCTCATAAACCTAAGAAATGGGATTAATTTGGAGGTTGAGCAGGCGCAAACTGTGTATAAAAATGGTTTGAAATCCCTTCAAAACCAAAAACGAAATATGGATTTGGCGCAGGAGGTATTGAGGGTATCTAAAATCAAATATGAGGAGGGAGTGGGTTCTAGTATTGAGGTAACCTCTGCCGAAACTTCTTTAAAAGAATCTCAAAATAATTATATCAATGCACTTTACGACCTTTTGATCAATAAAGTGAACGTCGATAGAGCATTAGGGAAAATTGTTTATTAATTAAAAACTCAATAGCAGCTTAAAATATGGATATGTCTGCTTCAATAAAAATTCAAATAAAATAATAGATACATGAGAAAATTACTATTTGTTGCTGGAGCATTATTTTTAGCCTCTTGTGGTGGAAATGAAACAGACAAGAAATCTGAGCTAGAGGCATTGAAAAAGGAACGTGCCAACTTAAGTGCTAAAATAGAAAAGCTTGAAAGTGAAGTTGGTATTGTTGCTGCTGCCAGCGATGTAAAAGATGTAAATTTATTAGAAATCTCAGAAAGTTCTTTTGAGAATTACTTAGAGGTGCAAGGGAAAATTGACGCAGAAGAAAACGTGCAGGTAAATCCGGAAGCTCCTGGTGTAGTTACAGCAGTTTTTGCTAACATAGGTCAAAATGTGGTTAGGGGACAGGTTTTAGCGCAGATAGACGATCAAGTTTTGCGTCAGAGTATTTCTGAGCTACAAAATTCTCTGGAGCTTGCAACAACTCTTTTTGAGCGTCAAAAGAACCTTTGGAATCAAAAAATTGGTACTGAAGTCCAGTATTTAAGTGCCAAAACTCAAAAGGAGGCTGCAGAACGTCGTATAGCAACAGTGAAGTCGCAAATGTCGATGTATAAAATAAAATCACCAATTACGGGAACCATTGATGCAATGGACCTTAAAGTAGGGCAGGCCGTAATGCCAGGAATGTCAGGTATTCGTGTGGTGAACGCTAATAAATTGAGCGCAAAGGCACAAATTGCAGAATCTTATGCTAGCAAAGTAAATCAAGGGGATAAAGTTCAGGTAATCTTACCAGATGTTCCAGATACAATTTCAACAAAGATTTCTTTTGCTTCAAGAACGATAGATGCTGTGTCGAGAAGTTTTAACGTTGAAATAAAGCTTCCATCAAACAAAAAGTATAGACCAAATATGTTGGCGGTACTTAAAATTATTGATTATCAAAATTTAAAAGCCTTAGTTATACCCGTTAATTCAATCCAAAAGGCCGAAAATGGCGATTATGTGTTTGTTTCTGAGAATGGTAAAGCTAAACGCGTAGATATAAAAACTGGTAAAATTTCTGAAGGTCGCGCCGAAATTTTATCGGGTCTTAAAGTTGGTGATCAGGTAATTGTTGCTGGAATGCAAGGCTTAAGTCCCGGTGATTCTATAAAGTCCAATTAGTCAAGGATATACATTATAAAATAAGATGAAAGACAATTTCAAAGAGTTTAAACCCTCTAGTTGGGCAATAGAAAACAGGACCGCCATTTATGTACTTACTGTAATTATTTCTGTTATAGGTTACTTTTCTTATGTAGGATTGCCTAAAGAAAATTTTCCAGAGGTTTTTATTCCTAAAATATTCGTACAGACTGTTTATCCAGGTACTTCTCCAGCAAATATGGAGAATTTGGTCACCAAGCAGCTTGAAAAGCAATTGAAATCTGCTTCAGGATTGAAGAAAATTACTTCTAATTCATACCAGGATTTTTCTATAATTACTGCTGAGTTTAATACCAATGTAGATATAAAAGATGCTAAGCAGCGTGTAAAAGATGCAGTGGATAAGGCAAGGCAAGATCTCCCAAATGATCTTCCAAATGAACCCAATGTTCAAGATATTAATTTATCGGATTTACCGATTATGTACCTTAATATCTCTGGAGATTATGATCTGAAAAGTCTTAAAAAATATGCCGATGACATTCAAGATCAGGTAGAAAGTCTGAAAGAGATTTCTGGTGTTGACATTATTGGCGCCCTCGAGCAAGAAGTACAAATCAATGCCGATATAAATAAAATGGCTGCGGCCAGAGTATCATTCTCTGACATTGAACGCGCTATTGGATATGAGAATCTGACTATTTCTGGTGGTACCATCAAAATGGATGGTGTGCGTAGAACGCTAAATGTTAAAAAAGAATTTGCAAGTGCTGATGAAATTGAGAATTTAATCATTAAAACTCCTACAGGCTCGGCAATTTATTTAAGAGACCTTGCTGAGGTTAAAGATTCGTTCAAAGAGCAGGAAAGTTATGCTCGTTTATACGGTAAGAATGTAATTACCCTGAATGTTAAGAAAAGAAGTGGCGAGAATTTAATTGATGCATCCGATAAAATCATTGCAATTATTGCAGATATGAAGGAAGGTCAATTACCAAAAAATTTAAATGTAACAGTTACAGGTGATCAGTCGAACAGAACTAGAGTTACTCTTCATGATTTAATCAATACCATTATCATCGGATTTATTTTAGTGACTATTATTTTAATGTTTTTCATGGGTATCACCAATGCCCTTTTTGTCGCGCTGTCAGTTCCATTGTCCATGTTCATTGCCTTTATGGCTATGCCTGCTTTAGGTAGCCTCTTAGGTTTCAATTTTACCATGAATATGATGGTATTGTTCTCCTTCCTTTTAGGATTGGGTATAGTTGTGGACGATGCAATTGTGGTTATTGAAAACACACACAGAATTTTTGATAATGGGAAAGTGCCAATAAAAAAGGCCGCTAAAATGGCTGCTGCAGAGGTGTTCTTGCCTGTTCTCTCAGGAACATTGACAACCTTAGCACCCTTTGTGCCATTGCTTTTCTGGCCTGGCGTTATTGGTGAATTTATGTTTTTCCTTCCAATGACACTCATTATTACACTTTTAGCTTCATTATTGGTGGCCTATATTATCAATCCAGTATTTGCGGTTGATTTTATGAAGCCTGAAAATTTCGAAACAGAGAAACCCAGTTTTGATAAATCTGTAAAACGAAACCTAATGGTTTTTGCTGGAATTGCTTTTATTGCATATTTAATCAATTTCGGATTAGGTAATTTGGTTGTTTTTGTTTCTTTATTGTATTTATTTAATCATTTCTATTTAAGTAATGCAATTAGAAATTTCCAAACCAAAATTTGGCCTGGAATACAGTTGAGATATGCCAATCTGCTGCGCAAAGCCCTTAATTGGCCTCGTGCTATATTATTGGGCACTTTAGGATTGTTTCTTTTAACATTCCTCCTAATTGCGCTCGTGCCACCAAAGATTGTGTTCTTCCCTAAGGGTGATCCTAATTTCGTTTACGTATATGTTGAATTACCCATCGGGACTGACCAAGCATACACAAGTGAAGTGCTCAAGAAGGTGGAAGCTGATGTAACCAAAGTTGTTGGGAAAGATAATAAGGATGTAACCTCCATCATCTCAAATGTAACTATCGGGGTAACTGATCCACAAAGTGAAGATCAAGGCCAATACCCGAATATGGGTAAGGTAACTGTTGCTTTTGCGGAATTTGGAAAGCGTACTGGACCAAGTACTGCAATTTATTTGGATAAGATTAGAGATGCTGTTAAAGGCATTCCTGGTGCCGAAATTACGGTAGCGCAAGAACAGGCTGGTCCGCCGACCGCCAAACCTATCAGTATTGAAATAACTGGCAATAACCTGGATTCATT
>JBIHZP010000133.1:0-4249 GCA_044231315.1 Daejeonella sp.
ATCTGCGTTGCTCATTTTTTTAGTTTATCGTCCCCAAAAATAAAAATTTTATTTAGAAATACTAAAAATTTTATCAAAATGTGTGAATATTTTTAGTAAACGGTTTTCAATATATTATTTAATTGATTAAATTATTCTTGTTTTTTCTTTTAGCAGCCATTTTCTTTAAAATGCTACCTGTTTTTTTAGCGACTTGTTTCTTTTTTAATTCGCGCTTTTTCTTTAATTCCAGTGCTTCCACCTTTTTTAGAGCACCTTCTGTCTGACTCTGCGTATAATATTTACAAATACTTGATAATGGGCAGGTGTTGCATTTCGGACTCCTTGCTAGGCATACGTATCTGCCATGTAAAATTAGCCAGTGATGCGCAATATGTATTTTTTCTTTTGGTAGAAATTCTACTAATTGCTTTTCTACGGCAAGTGGTGTTTTGGCATTTCTTGTCAAGCCAATGCGATTAGAAACTCTAAATACATGGGTGTCAACAGCCATAGCCGGCGCATTGAATATAACGGAAGCGATTACATTGGCTGTTTTTCTGCCTACGCCGGGTAAAGTTTGAAGGTCCTCAATAGATGAGGGTACTTCGCTGCCAAAGTTATGTACCAGCTTTTGGGCCATGCCAACGAGATGTTTCGCTTTGTTGTTGGGATAACTTACGCTCCGAATATATCCAAAGACTTCGTCGGAGGTGGATTGGGCCAGACTTTCTGGTGTTGGAAATCGTTCAAATAATTTAGGGGTAACCTGATTGATCCGCTTGTCGGTACATTGAGCCGATAATATGACGGCTACCAATAGCTGATAGGGATTTTCATAATGTAGTTCGGTCTCCGCTTCTGGCTGATGGGATGAGAAATACTCAACAAAGGCCTTATATCTGTCTTTTCTTAGCACAGCACAAATATATACCTCAATAAGAAATTATTGTCATTTTAGGATCAAAAAAGACCAATTTATATTGGACTTTTTTGATTTTTAAACGGATTTAGAATAATCCATGATTTTGCTAACAGTTTCCGTCTGCGGATCTTCAATCATGGCATTTAAAGTGGGCTTAATGGAAGTATAAAATGACTGTTCTTCTGCGTTTAGACCCTCAATATTCATGTCTGATTCTGGTTTTATTTCTGTTAAAGAATTTGTTTCTGGAGTATAGATTTCCATCATAAGCAATTTAATATTTAATTAAAACGCATATAAGATAGGAATGTTTTATCTAGAATAAATATTTTTTAAACATTACCTAGTGCTAATTCTTTAGTCTGCATCATTTTCCGTAAATTATTTAGGGCATATCGCATCCTGCCAAGTGCTGTGTTGATACTTACACCGGTGATATCCGAAATCTCTTTGAAACTTAACTCTGCAAAATGGCGCATAATCAAGACTTCCTTTTGCTCTGAAGGCAGTAAATGGATTAATATTCTCAACTCTTTATGGTTTTGTTCCCTTATTATTCGATCCTCTATGCTTTCATCTTTGCTTTTGATGACATCAAAAATATCGAAGCCTTCCACGTTTGCTACCATTGGTTTGCGCTTTTCTTTTCGGAAATGATCAATTACTAGATTGTGAGCAATACGAATTACCCAAGGCAAGAATTTCCCTTCCTCATTATATTTAGTAGTCTTGAGGGTATTGATAACTTTTATAAAGGTATCTTGAAAAATATCTTCTGCCAAATTGGAATCTTTGACTAAATGATAAATGGAGGTGTAAATTTTAGATTTATGCCTACGTATCAATTCTTCAAGGCTAGCCTCTTGTCCCTTGATGTATTGTTGTACCAAATCCTGGTCACTTATCAAACGAATAGCTTTAGTACTCATCTTTAAATTCTTTTTAATGTAATTAATGGTTCTCTTAGCGTATAGTTTATTCGATAGAATCGCTCCTTTAGTTTAAAAATGAAATGGTACAGTATTTAGTCCAAGCAATAATTTTGCCAAAATCAAATAATAATTGATCATTGTTCTGTAATAAGTTCTTATAGCCGTATTTTTGCATTTCGGAATATTGAGTTTAACAATATATACGAGATAAAAATTTTATTTTGACAATGGATAAAGAAGCGGAAAAAGATCCCAAAAAATATATTATCATTAAAGGAGCTAGAGTTCATAATTTAAAGAATATTGATGTAGCTATTCCTAAAAATAAACTGGTCGTTATTACTGGGATGTCTGGTTCTGGGAAATCGTCTTTAGCTTTTGATACGCTTTACGCGGAAGGACAAAGGCGTTATGTGGAGAGTTTATCATCCTATGCCAGACAGTTTATGGGCCGTATGAATAAGCCTGACGTTGATTACATCAAAGGTATTGCTCCTGCTATTGCCATTGAGCAAAAGGTAATTACCAGTAACCCCCGTTCAACGGTGGGGACCTCAACCGAGATTTACGACTATTTAAAATTGCTTTTTTCCCGTATAGGAAAGACTATTTCGCCAATTTCGGGTAGAGAGGTTAAAAAAGATACCGTTACCGACGTAATCAATTATATTTCTACGCTCGAAGAAGGCACACAGGTGACTGTTTCATGCCCTTTACACCCTCATAATGAGCGCTCTTTAAAGGAAGAGCTTGCCGTTTTATTGCAAAAAGGTTTTACACGTGTTTTAATAAACGATAAATTATCAAAAATTGAAGATATTCTGGATGATCAGTCGAGCGGAAACCTTAAATCTGCTCATGATGTAGCCATCCAAATTGTGATTGATAGGGTTTCTGTGGCAGATGATGAGGAAACTTTAAGCCGCACAGCAGATTCGATACAGACAGCCTTTTTTGAAGGTCGTGGCGATTGTTATCTCGATGTGAAGGGCCAAAAGCATGTCTTTTGTGATCGATTTGAACTTGATGGCATCCGCTTTGAAGAGCCATCCCCGAATTTTTTCAGTTTCAATAATCCTTTTGGTGCTTGTAAGCGCTGTGAGGGCTATGGTCGAATTGTAGGTATTGATGAGGATCTTGTTGTCCCCGATAAGAGTAAATCCGTTTTTGATGGCGCTATTGCTCCATGGAGGGGTGAAAAAATGGGCGAATGGCTGAATAAACTCATTAAAAATGCTTTGAAATTCGATTTCCCCATTCATCGCTCCTACAATCAGTTGACGGCAGAGCAAAAACAATTGCTTTGGTCGGGTAATCAATATTTCGGCGGATTAGATGATTTTTTCAAGGAGCTGGAAGCACAAACCTATAAAATCCAATACCGAGTGATGCTTTCCCGATACCGCGGAAAAACAAATTGTCCGGAATGCTTGGGGAGCCGACTCCGACAGGATACCTCAAATGTCAAAATTGCAGATCATTCCATTACGGATATTGTGCTTATGCCACTTGATAAGGCACTCGAGTTTTTCTCCAGCTTGGAGCTCGATCCTATGCGTTTAAAAATTTCAAAACGTCTGTTGATGGAAATTACCAACCGCATCAAGTTCTTAAATGATGTGGGATTGAGCTATTTAACGCTTAACAGACTATCAAATACGCTCTCTGGTGGTGAATCACAACGTATAAATCTAGCAACTTCTTTAGGGAGCTCTCTTGTGGGCTCTGTATATGTGCTTGATGAGCCTAGTATTGGCTTGCACCCACGTGACACACAGCGACTTATAGAGGTGCTTATGTCGCTGCGCGATGTTGGAAATACGGTTTTAGTGGTTGAGCATGAGGAAGAAATCATGAAAGCTGCGGATCATATCATTGATATCGGTCCCGAAGCGGGCACTCATGGTGGTAATTTAGTTTTTACCGGTACCTTTTCTGAAATATTAAAGTCGGAAGAGAGCCTCACAGGTCAATATTTAAGTGGTAAGCAGTCCATCGCCATTCCTCCAACACGTAGAAAATGGAGCGATTTTATAGAAATTAAGGGAGCTAGGGAAAATAATCTTCAACATGTAAATGTTAAATTTCCGCTCAATGTGTTAAGTGTGGTTTCGGGTGTTTCAGGTTCTGGGAAGACGTCGCTGGTAAAACGTATTTTGCAACCGGCAGTACAAAAGGCAATTGGTAATTATTCGGGCGAGCAAACAGGGGCTTACGATTCCATTGAAGGGGATTTTAATAAAATTGAGCAGGTAGAGATTGTAGATCAGAATCCAATCGGTCGTTCTTCACGTTCTAACCCCGTTACTTATGTGAAGGCATGGGATGAGATTCGGAATTTATTTGCTTCTCAGGGGGCGGCAAAGGCATCGGGACTAAAACCTTCGGCATTTTCATTCAATGTGGAGGGTGG
>JBIHZP010000134.1:0-4236 GCA_044231315.1 Daejeonella sp.
CGCATTTTTTCTGTTACTAGCAAATCTTCCAAGTACATTCTGCAGCCTTTCCAAGTAGAATAACGAATATAATATAATCCAAACCCTTGAATAATTCCATTTTCTTCAGCCACAAAAGCTTTCCAAACGATATTTTTACCGAATCCTGCATCTTGAAATTCCTCCAAGCTAACGGTTACTTCTTCGGGTGCCTTTTCATAAACAGCGAGCTCATGAATTAATTCTAATAATCTAAGGCAATCTTTCTTTTCAGCAACCCTAATATTTATTTCCATGGATAATTAACCAAAATTTTTCTATTATTTTGTTTTTGCTTGTCGTATACCAAAAATAGTACTTCCTAGTCTTATCATAGTACTTCCTTTCTCAATGGCAAGTTTATAATCACCAGACATACCCATGGATATTTCTTTAAATGCAGCATCCTTCCTGAAAAACGTGTCTTTTAATCCATTGAAGAAGGTATTCAACTCATAAAACTCTTCGGCAGTAATTTTAGGATTATCTGTTAGAGTGGCAATTCCCATCACGCCACAAATTCGAATGTTTTTTAATTCTTTAAATTCATCCGACCGTAATAATTCAATTACTTCTCCCAAATCCATTCCGTATTTGGTCTCCTCATCGGCAATTTCCAATTGAAGTAAGCAATCAATTATTCGATTGTTTTTTAATGCCTGCTTATTAATTTCTTGTATTAATTTTAAACTATCTACAGAATGAATCAAACTTATAAAAGGGGCAATGTATTTTACTTTATTGCTTTGTAGGTGCCCAATTAAATGCCATTCAATATCTTTAGGTAGTTTTTCATATTTTTCTGCTAATTCCTGAACCATGTTTTCACCAAACAATCGCTGTCCCGCGTCATAGGCTTCAACAATACTTTCAATAGGTTTTGTTTTAGAAACAGCAATTAGTTTGACATCTCTGTTTCCAATCTCTTTCTTTATGCTTGATATATTAGCTGCAATGCTCATTAATCTGTATTTTTGATTAAAATTATTAAAAGTTAAACCTACGTGATACTATATTAATATGCAATTTATTCTCATCATTATATTCCTAATTTAAATTTAAAATGAAAAGATTTTATCTAATTATTTTATGCTGGCTCTCTTTGTCCTCTTGCACGGATAATAATTTGCCAAAAAACCTGATTGAAGAACAAAAAATGATCCTTATTATGTCAGAACTGCATATAATTGATGGTTATATGTCTAGCTTAACCTACACTGATTCGATTCGTATTAACGGCAAGAATTTTTATAATACAGTTTATAAAAACAATGGTATTACTAAGTCTCAATATGAAAGCAGTCTAAAACATTACAGTATGGATCCTGTGAAACTTGATAGCATGTATAGCGATGTTCAAAAAATACTTACAGCTAAAGAAAAAAAACTAAATAAAAACTCATTGAAGAAGAATCTTGAATTTATACAATGATTTATCCCAATAATGCCGCTGAAAAGCTCGGCTTTTTAGATATTAAAGAACTAATCAAATCTTACTGCCTAAGTTCTATGGGACAGCAGATGGTTGATAAAATTCAGGTAATGACCAATTTTGATTATATCAATAAGTTTTTACGTCAGACTTTTGAATTCAAAAATATTTTACAAAATGATGCACCTCTACCAATTCAGAACTTTTTCGACATTAAAAGTATGGTTGAAAAGGTTAGAATTGAAGGGACATATTTAACTGAAGATGAGTTTTTCAAGGTCTCTGCATCTCTCGCTACTGTTTTTTCAGTTTTACAATATTTTGCAGATAGAGAAGGCCAATACCCAAATCTTGAAGCTCTTTTTGAAAATCTTCCTATTGAGAAATCAATTATCCGTAAAATCGAACTTGTTATTGATCCGAAAGGGAAAATCAAAAATAATGCTTCTCCAGACTTAATGAACATAAGCTCTGGAATTGCCAAAGCAGAGCAAGAGGCTAGAAAAAAAATTGATCAGGTTTTTAAAAATGCACAGAATAATGGCTGGACAGCCGATGGTAACTTAACCGTCAGGGATGGAAGATTATGTATTCCTATTCTTTCTGAGAATAAAAGGAAGTTAAAAGGTTTTATTCATGATGAATCTGCCTCTGGACAAACAGTTTTTTTAGAACCTGACGAAGTTTTTCACTTGAATAATATTATTCGAGATCTTGAATTTGAAAAAAGGAGAGAGATCATTAAATTACTTGTTACACTAACTAATGAGTTAAGGCCCTATGTGCCACTTTTATTATCCTATCATGGTTTACTTACCAAGCTTGATTTTGTCAGAGCAAAAGCACTATTTGCCCTAAATATTGAAGCAGAAATGCCTGTTTTGATTAAGGAAGCTGAAATTGAATTAATAAATGCGCGACATCCTTTATTGTACATAAACTTTAAAAAAGAACAGCATACGGTGGTTCCGTTAAACATAAAAATAGAAGAAGAAGCACGTGTTATTGTAGTTTCAGGACCAAATGCAGGTGGTAAATCGGTCTGCATGAAAACAGTGGGCTTACTTCAAATTATGGTTCAATCGGGACTATTAATACCTGCTGATGGTCATTCAAGAGTTGGTGTTTTTAAACAAATTTTTGCAGATATTGGTGATGATCAATCTATTGAGAGCGATTTGAGTACTTACAGTGCACACCTCTCAAAAATGAAATACTTTATTGAGTTTGCGAACTCAAAAACACTTGTTTTAATTGATGAGTTTGGAACTGGGACTGATCCACAATTCGGCGGACCTATCGCTGAAGCAGTTTTAGAAAATCTAAACAAGAAAAATGTTAGGGGAGTAGTAACTACTCACTATTCTAATTTAAAGACTTTTGCTAACTCTACGCCGGGATTAGAAAATGCATCCATGTTGTTCAATAATGAGAAGATGCAGCCATTGTATATTCTTTCACTTGGCAAACCTGGAAGTTCCTATGCTTTTGAAATTGCTCAAAAAATCGGACTTAATGCGAGTGTTATTGAGTCGGCAAAACGTAAAGTGGGTAATTATCAAAAGAAGGTAGATACTCTTCTAGTAGATCTTGAAAGAGATAAAAAGGAGCTTATCGATGCAAGAACTTCTGTAGAGAAAAAAGAACAAAAGGTTAAAGCTTTACTCCTTGAAAATGAACAGCTCAAGGCCTATTTAGACGAAAATAAAAAGCATATTCTTAAAAATGCTAAAATTGAAGCTCAAAGCATTATAAAGAATGCCAATAAGCTCATCGAAAATACTATTTCTGAGATTAAGGAAAGTAAGGCCGATAAAGTTAAAACTCAAAATTTAAGGCAAAATCTAGAACAAGAGCTTAAAAAGCATGATGTCCAGGAAAAAAAAGTACAAAAAATCCAAAATATTGAGGAGTTGAAACAAGGCGATTGGGTTAAATTTCTAGATTCTGAAAATATTGGTCAGGTGATGGAAATTGCTCGGGATAATGTCATACTTGCTATGGGTGATCTTCGATCTGTTGTTAAAATTAACAGGGTCGAAAAAGTATCTAATAAATCTGTTCCTAAGGAGATTAGGAAATCTCATAGCACTGACCTCACAGAAAGTTTCTCGACTTTTAAAACCGAAATTGATCTGCGGGGAATGCGAGGCGATGAAGCACTTTATGAGATTGAAAAGTATTTAGACAGAGCAGTGATGCTCGGTTTATCTAATTTGAAGATCGTTCACGGAAAAGGAGATGGTATTTTGCGTAAACTTATTCGCCAGTATTTGAAAAAATATCAATCAGTAAGTCACATAGAAGATGAACATCCAGATAGAGGTGGAGATGGCATTACTTTTGTGTACCTCAAATAGAATTATCTACGCTTTAAATGGTTATTCAAATGTGTGAATCATGGAAAAGAAGATTAAACTGTTAGGAATTCTTATTCTCTTTACTATTCTGGCCTGTAAAAAATCTACTAAGTCGCCAGAAATACTTGATCAAGAAATAGAAATTGAGACTCAAGTTTTAACGCAAAATTTAACGCATCCATGGGAGCTAGTTTGGGGTCCAGACAACTTACTATGGATGACAGAAAGAGGAGGACGGATTAGTCGTGTGAATTCTACAAATGGACTCCTGACTCCTCTAATTACTATTTCTGATGTCATTTCGCAGGGTGAAGGTGGCTTGTTAGGTATGGTTATCCATCCAAATTTTTCTGTGAATCCGCATGTATTTGTCGTCTATAATTATAATAAGTCTGGAATCTACACCGAAAAAATAGTTAGGTTCAC
>JBIHZP010000135.1:0-4220 GCA_044231315.1 Daejeonella sp.
TGCCTATCAAACGCGATCAGAGGGCGGAGATTGGTGGTGATATTAAAATTGCTATTAACTCATCGTTAAACCTCGACTTAACTGTAAACCCAGATTACTCACAAGTGGAGGTGGATCGTCAAGTACCCAATTTGGAAAGATTTGAACTTTTCTTCCCTGAAAGGCGACAATATTTTCTTGAGAATGGAGATTTATTTTCAAATTTCGGTTATCAAAATATAAGACCTTTTTTTTCACGTAGAATCGGACTTGGTGTTCCTATCCAATATGGAGCACGATTAAGTGGTAAACTGAATAAAGATTGGAGAGTGGGCCTAATGAATATGCAGACTGAAAAGACAGGAATTTCAAATCCTGCACAAAACTTCACTGTTATGGCACTCCAAAGAAGGGTTTTTGCGCGTTCAAATATTGGTGGGATTTTTATTAACAAACAATCCCTAAATTTTGACGCTTCTAATGCCACGGCTGAAATCTCACGATACAATCGGGTTGCAGGAATTGAGTACAATTTGGCATCTTCAAATAATATCTGGACCGGCAAGGCTGTCACAATGAAATCTTTTAGTCCCAATGGTGGTGGAAAAGATATGATGCAGGCGGCAAACCTACGCTACTGGACCGGAAACTGGGATATTAGCTGGCAGCATGAATATGTTGGTAGCGACTACAATGCTGAGGTTGGATTCGTTCCAAGACGAGGCTACATTAATTTAAGTCCACAAATAGGATATCTTTTCTTTCCTAAAAAAGGTAAAATTCTGAGCCACGGACCCAAATTATTTTCGGCAAATTATTTTGATGAGAACTTCAAACGTACCGATAATACCAATTACCTGGCATACAACTTCAATTTACGTAACAGGACAAGCTTTACTGCTTGGATTGCAAATGATTATGTCATGCTTCAAAGACCATTTGATCCTACAAACAAAGGAGGAGCTACATTAGCTACAGCCTCTGAACATAGTTGGGAAGCATTTGGCTTAGAGTTTAGCTCACGCCCACAAAGCCTCTTTACAATGGCTCTATCAACTCGCTATGGTGGGTATTATGCCAATGGAAATCGACTAAATATTAGTAGTGAGTTTGGATACCGCTTTCAACCTTATGTAAGTATTGCTTTGAGTTCAAGCTATAACGATATCCGATTGCCGGAACCATGGAATACAACAAAATTTTGGCTAGTCGGCCCCAGACTTGATGTAACCATGACCAACAAGTTATTTTTTACTGGATTTGCACAATATAATGAGCAAAGTGACAATATCAATTTAAATACACGCTTGCAATGGCGATACAAACCAGCTTCAGATCTTTTTATTGTGTACACCGATAATTATTTACCAGCTCCATTCTCAGTAAAAAACAGGTTTTTAGTCCTTAAAATGACTTATTGGTGGAATATTTAAATTAGCCCCTATTTGCTCTTAATAATCTAATGAAATTCAAGCCCATTATCTTTTTAACAGCTACTTTTGAATATCCGCGAACTAATAATGCCTCAGTAACTAAGGGATATTTTGAAACATCATCCAGACCCTTTGGATAAGACTCCGCGCCATCATAATCTGCACCAAGTCCGACATGATTCGCCCCCACAAGTTTAACCATGTGATCAATATGATCAATTAACAAGGATAGTGGAGCTTTAATTTCTTCAAGTTCTATTTGATATTTTTTATTAATTTCTTCTTGAGCCAGTGATCTAGTTCCAAGTTTATTAGTCAATTCAATAAGTTCATTTTTATGTCTTGAATTAAAATCCCTGAACTTGTTCGCATATGTGCTATCCAAAAAACCACTGTAAAAGTTAACAAAAACAACCCCTCCTGTTTTTGCAATAGCTTTAATTTGATCGTCCTTTAAATTTCTTTGATGGGCATTAAAAACATATGCAGAACTGTGAGAAGCCATAACTGGTTTATTTGATGCTCGAACAGCATCATAAAAAGCAGTTTCTCCAACATGAGAAAGATCAATAATAACTCCGAGTTCATTCATGCGTTGAACAATCTGCAAACCAAGATTACTTAGTCCCACCTGCTTTAAACTATCTTTTTTAAAGGTTTCTTCATAAGCTGAACTGGCCCAAGGTGTGCTATTATTCCATGTTAGGGTCATATAAGTCATGCCACGTTTGGCCAATGAATCTAGATTATTCACGCTATCTTCAATCATGTGACCCCCTTCAACACCAAATAAAGCTGCCATCTTACCGTCTTTAACAACCATTTTTAGCTCTTTAGCAGTTCGAACCATTGCAATCCTATTTGGATGACGTTTAATTAAAGCATCAAGCGAATCAATTTGTCGGTTTGCCAGATCAAAACCTCCTGTATGATCACTCCAAATAGAAAATACTTGAACATCTAGTCCCCCCTCCTTTGCTCGAACCAAATCAAAATTGCCCCCTTTTTGTCGAATACCAATATCAATCCCTGATTTAATTTGATCGGATAAAATATCGCCATGCGTATCAACAACAATAGCCTTCTTGTGAAATTTCAAGTTGGACTGCGCAAATACATCGATAGATGCTAGTAGAAGCAAAAAAAATAAAGCCTTTTTCATCCTTTTTAAAGGTTTAGGTCTGTAAAATGCCTGGGTTAAAAGAATTTTGTATTGGCGACTGATTAGCGGCTTCTATTCCCATTGAAATCACCTTTCTAGTTTCAAGAGGATCGATAATTCCATCCACCCAAAGTCGCGAAGCTGCATAATAAGGAGATGTTTGGCTATCGTAACGATCCGTAATTTCTTTTAGCAATTCATCTTCTTTTTCCTTGGTAATTTCCTCTCCTTTGGCTTTTAATGAAGATTCCTTAATCTGCAACAATACTTTTGCTGCCTGAGAACCACCCATTACCGCAATTTTTGCAGATGGCCAGGCATAAATCAATCGTGGATCATAAGCTTTTCCACACATCGCATAATTGCCTGCTCCATAGGAATTTCCAATGATGATTGTAAATTTAGGCACAACCGAATTGGCTACCACATTCACCATTTTTGCGCCATCTTTTATGATTCCACCTTGCTCCGAGCGGCTCCCCACCATAAATCCGGTAACATCTTGAAGAAATACAAGAGGTATTTTCTTTTGGTTGCAATTCATGATAAAACGAGTTGCTTTATCTGCCGAATCTGAATAAATAACACCACCAAACTGCATCTCACCCTTTTTGCTTTTCACCACCTTTCGTTGATTTGCCACAATTCCTACTGCCCACCCATCCACGCGTCCTAAACCGCAAATTATACTTTGTCCGTATAGTTGTTTATACTCTTCAAATTCAGAATTATCAAGCAAGCGAAAAATAATATCCCTCATATCGTAGGGATTTTCCCTACTACTAGGCAAAACACCATAGATTTCCTGTTGATCTAATTTTGGCATGACAGGTTTAATTCTATCGAAACCCGCATTCTGAGGGGCACCAATCATGCTCATTATATTTTTAATCGAATCTAAGCACGCGGCATCATTTGGATGTTTATAATCGGTCACGCCGGATATTTCACAATGAGTAGTTGCACCACCAAGAGTTTCATTATCTATATCTTCCCCAATTGCCGATTTAACCAAATAACTGCCTGCTAAAAACACAGATCCGGTTCCCTCAACAATCATAGCTTCATCACTCATAATGGGTAAATAAGCACCTCCAGCAACGCAAGAACCCATAATAGCTGAGATTTGCACTATGCCCTTACTACTCATAATTGCATTATTACGAAATATTCTACCAAAATGCTCCTTATCGGGAAATATCTCATCCTGATAAGGCAAAAATACTCCTGCTGAATCAACCAAATAAATAACGGGAAGTCGATTTTCCATCGCTATTTCCTGTGCCCTTAAATTCTTTTTGGCAGTCATAGGAAACCAAGCACCAGCCTTCACTGTGGCATCATTGGCGATAATCATGCACTGGCGACCAGAAACATAGCCAATTCCGGTAATCACACCTGCTGATGGACATCCACCCACCTCTTTGTACATATCTTCAGCAGCAAAAGCACCAATTTCTAACCAGTTTCTTTCCTTATCTATTAAATAGCTGATACGCTCGCGGGCTAGCATCTTCCCCTTCTCTTTTTGTTTTGCCCCAGCCTTTTCCCCACCGCCAGCATAAATCTTTTTTAAACGATTTTTAACCTCGTATAAAAGTTGCTTATTGGCATCTTCGTTTTTATTGAATTCTAGATTCATATTG
>JBIHZP010000013.1:0-13329 GCA_044231315.1 Daejeonella sp.
ATCAGTTTGGCAAAAACATGGCACAGTTTGAAAAATCTTATGGTTATAAGCAACATGACCACATTATCTGTATTGATTGCGGAAAAGTTGTTGAGTTTTGTGATCCAAGAATTCAACAAATCCAAAGTATGATGGGTGATATTCTAAAATTTGATATCAAACACCATTCACTCAACTTATACGGAAATTGCACTCGTCTAAAAGAAGGACATTGCGATTCATTTGTAAATAAAAATTAATTTAAATATACCTATACCCCGCATTTAAATCATGACTGTTGACGTATTGTTAGGCCTCCAATGGGGCGACGAAGGAAAAGGAAAAATTGTAGATGTATTAAGTCCCGAATACGACCTAATAGCTCGATTTCAAGGCGGACCCAATGCCGGTCATACTTTAGAGTTTGATAATCAAAAATATGTTTTAAATACTATTCCTTCAGGAATTTTCAATGATAAGGCAATGAACCTAATTGGAAATGGTGTAGTGATAGATCCCATCATTCTTAAAAGAGAACTTGATAATCTTAAGAAAAATGGATTTGATCCGGTAGCTAGAAAAAAGATGGTTATTGCTAGAAAGGCACATCTTATACTGCCAACGCATCAATTACTAGATGCAGCCTCAGAAAGCAATATGGGTTCTGCTAAAATTGGCTCAACATTAAAAGGTATTGGTCCGACTTACATGGACAAAACTGGAAGAAATGGCCTTCGTGTCGGTGATTCTATGCTCCCTGATTTTCATGAACGTTACACTCGACTAGTTAATAAACATAGATCAATCCTCTCTCACTACGGAGAAATACCTGATTATTCTGAAAAGGAAGCAGCCTTCTTCGAAGCCATAGAATTATTAAAATCTATTCCGCAAGTTGATAGTGAACATTTTGTGAATCAATATTTAAAAGAAGGCAAGAAGGTTTTAGCTGAAGGTGCACAAGGAACAATGCTAGACATTGATTTTGGTTCTTACCCATTTGTTACTTCATCTAATACTACTACGGCCGGTGCTTGTACGGGATTAGGTGTTGCGCCCAAAAACATTGGTAGTGTAATAGGCATTTTTAAAGCATATTGTACCAGAGTTGGAAGCGGTCCATTTCCTACTGAACTAGAAAATGAGACAGGAGAAGAGCTAAGAAGAATTGGACATGAATTTGGCGCAACAACAGGCAGACCTCGCCGTTGTGGTTGGATCGATTTACCTGCCTTAAAATATGCAATCATGCTAAATGGCGTTACTGAGATGGTGATGACTAAGGCTGATGTACTAAGTGGTTTTGAGACTATATACGCATGCACGCATTATAAATATAATGGTGAAGTAATTGACTACATGCCTTATGACATCAATGCATTGAAGGCAGAGCCTATTTTTGAGGCAATTCCGGGATGGGCAGAAGATATTACAGGCATTCGTGAGATTGATCAGATTCCACAGAAATTAAAAAATTATATTAGTTACCTCGAAAAACACCTTGAAGTACCGGTAAAATATCTTTCTGTTGGACCAGATCGTGTACAAACGCTAACTCTTTGTTAAGATAAGAGCTTTGTTTTTCAGCAGCAATTATGAATTAATGTATCTATGTTAAAGGTTTTTTATTCTGATGAAACGGATACATTAAAACTTAAAGGCTTACACTGGGCGGACACATTTTCCACAGCTTGCTATTTTGATTCAAATCATTATTCTGACCCTTATTCAGCATTTGATTCATTCATTGCTGCAGGGCTAAAAAAAGAGCTAATTTCTTCAGATAAAGGTTCTTTTGCTCAATTAGATAGATTTTTATCAAAGAGTGATTCCTATTCAATTGGGTATTTCGCCTACGACCTTAAAAATGAAGCCGAGAATTTGTCTTCCAATAACCCAGACCACCTAAAATTTCCGAATTTTAACTTTTTTATACCACAACATACGATTTCAATCAAAGGAAATGTGGTTCAAATAAACAGTGATCAACCTGATGAGATTTGGAAAGCATTGAATGACTTTGAACTACCAAACTTAAAATCGCCCTCACGAAAAAATGAAATTCAAAGTCGCTTTAGCCGCACCGAATACCTTGAAACCGTTAAAGAGATTCAGAAACATATTCAGCGCGGAGATATTTACGAAATAAACTTTTGTCAAGAGTTTTATGCCGAAAACACAAATATCAATCCTCTAGATATCTTTTCTAAGCTCAACAAGCTCTCCCCTACACCATTTGCTAGTTATTTTAAATCAAATGGTCATTACATCCTTTCGGCAACGCCAGAACGCTTCCTGAGCCGTAGAGGAAATAAAATAATTAGTCAGCCAATAAAAGGCACAAGTTCAAGAAAAACGGATGCCATTCAAGATGAAGAACAAAAAAAATCACTTCTAGAAAATGAGAAAGAGCGTTCAGAGAATGTGATGATCGTTGATTTAGTTAGAAACGATTTAACTAAAAGTGCCAAAGCAGGCACAGTAAAAGTGGAAGAACTTTTCGGATTATATAGCTTTAAGCAGGTGCATCAAATGATTTCAACGGTAGTTTGTGAAGTAAAAGAAGAACTTTCAAACGCCGCAATAATTTCAAACACCTTCCCTATGGGATCTATGACTGGGGCCCCAAAAATAAGTGCCATGCAACTAGCCGAAAAATACGAACGTAGTAAACGTGGTGTTTATTCGGGCGCACTTGGATATTTTGCCCCAAATGGAGATTTCGACTTCAATGTAGTTATTAGAACTATACTTTATAATGAAGATTCGAAATATTTATCTTTTCATGTTGGAAGTGCAATAACGCTTGACTCCGACCCAGAAAAGGAATATGAAGAATGTCTTTTAAAGGGAAAAGCGATTACCGAAGTCTTATCCTAAAAGAAGAAATAACAAGCAAGAATATTAATTTGAGTGTATTTAGCAGAAATAGCTAAACTGATATTTATAAAAAGGAGGTTTTACTCTTTTCGTTTAAAAAGATTCACCCGTGATTCTTTTCCTTTTAATAAGCGTTCGATATTTTTTTGGTGTGTTACAAGAATTAAAATACAGATACACATTCCATATAAAACAACAGAGCGAATTGGAGATTGAAAGATAAATATAATACTCAATGGAAAAGAGAATCCTGAGATAATTGAACTTAATGAAACATATTTTGAAATCAACAAAACCACCACAAAAGTAAGCACGCATACTAGCGCTGCACCGCTATGCACTGCTATAATCATCCCAAACAAAGTCGCAATACCTTTACCACCTCTAAATCCAGCAAAAATGGGGAACAAATGACCCATTACTGCTGTAATTCCCAAAGCAAGCTGATAATTGACAAATTGAACAGAGTTTTGCGGACCTGTGACTGATAATCCAATGAGGTACGCAAGATTAGTTGCGGTATAACCTTTCAAAATATCAAGTATCATTACTGCAATTCCTGCTTTTTTGCCTAAAACCCTAAAAGTATTGGTTGCACCTGCATTACCACTACCATATTCTCTAACATCAATCCCGTAAAAGGCCTGTCCTATCCACACAGCGGTAGGAATTGAACCAAAAAGGTATGCAAAAATTAATGCAGAAATGGAGTAAATTGAAATCATTAGGCTACAATAATACTAATTCAATCAGGTGTAAAGATTAAATTTTTATTTTTTTTAAGAATTTATAGCTTTTAAGCTCATATCCAAACTCTTTATGGAATGCGTTAAAGCACCCATAGACACGTAATCAACGCCACATTTTGCATATTCCAAAACGTTATCTTCTGTAATTCCTCCAGAAGCTTCTGTAATAAAAGATCCATTAATAAGTTCAACCGCTTTTTTGAGCGTTAAAAAATCAAAATTGTCTAATAATATCCTATCTACTGAGCCAATTTCGATTACTTGCATCAACTCTTGCAAATTTCTAACTTCAATTTCAACAGAAATTATCATCTGTTTTAATTTCAAATAGTCACGAACCGCATGAATAGCATTGCTAATTCCACCTGCATAATCTACGTGATTATCCTTAATTAGAATCATGTCATATAGGCCAAAACGATGGTTTACCCCACCGCCAATTTTCACGGATAGCTTCTCTAGGTAGCGTAATCCTGGCGTAGTTTTTCGAGTATCTAAAACCTTGGTGTTGGTGCCCTCTAAAATTTTTACAATAGAATTGGTTTTAGTAGCAATTCCACTCATTCTTTGCATGGTATTTAAAACCAAGCGCTCTGCTTTTAAAATGGAATGAACACTGCCTGAAACAAAAAAAGCAATATCACCTGGATATACAGGCTGACCATCAGATAAGAGTATTTCAATACTTAGTGCAGGATCAACCACCTTAAATATCTCTAAAGCGACTTCGATACCAGCAATAATGCCTGAATCTTTAACCAATAATTTAGCTTTCCCTTGTTGCCCTTGAGGGATTGTTGAAAGTGAAGTATGGTCGCCATCTCCTACGTCCTCTGCAAGGGCATTTTGAATAAACGGCACTAAAATATTTTTATCTAAATTCATGTAAATAGCTTGGTCACAAAAATAGAAAATATCTCCTTATTATTATTCTTTGTCATATTCTATCCTAAACACCTTAATATAAAAAGAATCACCATCTTTTGCCATAGAAATGGAAACCCTAAACTTATTTTCCAGGCTATGAACTGAAAAAACAGCAAATCGATGGTTAGGATTTGAATTTAGTCGATGAAGAATTTTTAATGTTGTTGGTTTGTTTTTTAATAAGAAATCGCGTAAAATAAGTTCTGCCTGTGCTTTTGAATACTCATTTTCTTCTGAAAGAATATTCATTTCTATTATTGGCGCAAAAAATGCAGCTATATTACGACTATCAGATTCTTTCAAAAAACCAGCTATGGAATCAAATGAATCCGATTTTTGACCTTGATTAGGTAAAAATAGAAATAGAAAAGATATAATGATTTGAAATAATGAAGTTCCCATATTACCAACCAAACAAATCAATAATTAAGCCATAATTTAAATTATGCGGATTATTTTAATCAGTCAATGTATATTTGTAATGTGGAAAATAAAAAAGCAATTCTTTTGATCCTCGATGGATGGGGCTACGGAAAACATGATAAATCTGATGCTGTAAGTGCAGCAAATACTCCCTTTTTTGAT
The DNA here is from genome assembly GCA_044231315.1 of Daejeonella sp. GTDB lineage: Bacteria > Bacteroidota > Bacteroidia > Sphingobacteriales > Sphingobacteriaceae > Daejeonella. The sequence continues at coordinate 5,121 of JBIHZP010000013.1, forward strand.
CAACTTATTCAAAAATACCCGAATGCTAAATTAGAGGCATCGGGAGAAGCTGTGGGCTTACCAGCAGGCCAAATGGGAAATTCTGAAGTAGGTCATATGAATCTCGGTGCTGGAAGAGTGGTTTACCAGGAATTGGGTAGGATTAATAAAGCTGTAAAAGAGAATGAATTAGTGAATCATCCTGTTTTAAAATCCGCCTTCGATTACGCGAAGAAGGAAAATAAGAACGTTCACTTTATCGGTCTATTATCCAATGGTGGTGTGCATTCACACATTGATCATCTAAAGGGATTATGCGATGCCGCAAAAGACAATCAAGTTAATAATGTATTTATCCATGCCTTTATGGATGGTCGTGACACAGATCCTAAATCTGGTCTACGATTCGTTTTAGAACTGGAAGACCATTTACAAAACTCATCAGGCACCATTGCATCTGTTATAGGACGCTACTATGCTATGGACAGAGACAATCGTTGGGAACGTGTTAAATTAGCCTATGATCTTCTTGTACATGGTAAAGGGAAACCAAGCAATGATATTTCAGACAGCATTCAAAGTTCATATAATGAGGGAGTAAGTGATGAATTTATACAACCAGTAGTCAAAATAGATAATGACGGGCTCCCAATCGGCAAAATAGAAGAAGGTGATGTGGTTATTTGCTTTAATTTCAGAACCGACAGAGGCAGAGAAATAACTAGCGTTTTAACACAGCAGGCATTTCCTGAACAGGAAATGAAACCGCTCGACCTTTATTATGTAACATTCACAAGCTATGATGACACGTTCAGAAATGTTCATGTTGTATTTGCAAAAGACGACCTAAATGATACTTTAGGAGCAATTCTTGAAAAAAACAATAAAAAACAAATTCGCATCGCCGAAACTGAAAAATATCCACACGTTACCTTTTTCTTTTCAGGAGGCAGAGAAAAAGAATTTATAAATGAAAAAAGGATATTAATCCCTTCACCTAAAGTTGCTACCTACGATTTACAACCGGAAATGAGCGCAGTACAAATTGCAGATGCCATATGTTCTGAACTTGAAAATAAATGGCCCGACTTCGTATGTCTAAATTTTGCAAATCCAGATATGGTTGGGCACACAGGTGTTTTTAGTGCCGTGGTTAAAGCCGTTGAAACAGTAGACCATTGCCTTCAAAAAGTAGTTGAATGCGGTATAAAAAACGGGTATTCATTTATAATTTTAGCTGATCACGGCAATGCCGATTTTATGCTCAATTCGGACGGCTCTCCCAATACCGCCCATACCACAAATCTTGTTCCTTGCATACTTATTGATAAAGATTATACAAAAATTAAGGATGGAAAACTTGGAGATATTGGTCCAAGCATCTTAAAAATTATGGGTATAACACCCCCAGAAATAATGACTGGGGATATCCTTATTTCTTAATGCGACACATAAGACTTTATTTAATTTTAGTGTTTTTAGCAGCTTGTAAACAGGCTGAAGAGAAACCTACAACACTTGTTTATACAGATATCAAAGCTTTTTTCGAGTCTGAAGCTACGCGCTTAACAAAGAATAAAACACTTGTAAATAAAACAATTCATCAGAATGGAAGTTCAGAAAGCAAGAATAAAATTTCTATCAATTGGCAGGATGAATTAAATCTTTTTATTTCTTCAGATATCAATAAGCCAGCTTGGAAGGATAGTTATAAAATTATTAATGATAGTTCAAGAACCTCCTATTATTCCATTGATTCTGGATTAAGAACCAAAGAAGTTCACATCAATAAAGATGTAAATGGTAAGCCCACTCGATTCTACATCAAAAACAGAAACAAAAATAAATTGTACGAATCCACAGAGGTATTAATCTACATCCCTGATTCAGCTTATAGCATTGAGAAAAACCAAAGCGTATTTCTATTAGGAAAAAATAATTTGTTTATTGAGGCTAAAATAATCAAGTGAAGATTTCGAATTCTTTGCAAAGAAAAACTTATTGATCGGCAGAATCAATTTTTAAACTCTTGTAAACAAACAAATAATAATAAGCAATAACTAAAAGTCCTAAAACAAAAAATACGGTAGAGTAAGGCCTGAAAGCATCATTAAAAAAAAACTCCCCCAACATCCATGTTGTATTGGCCATAATCCAAAGGCAAACTGCCAAATTATGAAACAACTCGGATACCTGTTTTCTAAATTTGTAGGTAATAAAAAATGCGAGAAAGAGAGTAGGAAAAATCATGACTACGCCCAAAATCCGTAAATCCATCACCCAACAAGTATCTTTAATCAGCCAAAAGGCGATGTGCAAATTTTCAAATTTTCGGATGGAGCTAATCATGAAATTATTTATATACGCTAATATCTAAAATAATTTCAAAAAAGAAAACCCCTATAATCCGGGTTTTCAAAAAAGAGGAGTTGATTATTTTAAGTTTTGTAAATACGCTTTTGCATCCGCCAACTGAGAGATTATGTCACGACGATCAGGTGTAATTGATAAAACCTTTTCAAAATCTGCTATGCAGGACCTAAAAGAGCTTATTGCCTTATTCTTATCATAAAAATTGGGAATCTTTTGACCTTTTAAAACCCCATGATCTCTGTAAGCCACGGCTCTATTCTGAAAAAGTTTCACATCGTCGGGACTTAATTCTATGGCCTTCGTGAAATCTTTAATAGACGAAAGAAGTAGCTTCTCACGATCTGTATTTAAAATCCCCTTCGTTTCGTTGGCCAAATTATTGCTCGCTTTGCCACGGTAATAAAAAGCACTATTGTCGGCTGGCTTTAAAGAAATTACTTTATTAAAGGTATTCACAGCTGCCTTATAACTAGAAGCATGATAATAAGAATAACCCAACATATAAAGGGTATTCACATCTGAGGAGTCTGCAGCAAGTGCCTTTTCAAGGTGACTAACTGCTGATTTAAAATCACCATCAATCAGAGCTTTTTGCCCCATTTTATGATAAGACGTTTGCGCGAATGAGTAATTCGCAGTAAAAATAATCAATAATAAACCTAAGAATAATTTCATTTGAATTGGCGAAAAATTATATTGATTTTAAACGGCACAAAGCCATTAATATTTTAAATGTACAAATTTATAAAACAGTAGAAAAAAGAATTTGTTAATTAAGGCATTTGGGTTTAATCAAAAAAATAAGATTTTAATAAAAAATGGCAGAAATGACAATAATAGATACTTTTGTGCGGAAATAAATAAAACCCGTCTGTAGAATTGGCGGTAATTTATCTTGACACTGCCTTTTTTAACCTAGAAGTGGAATTGGCACATAGCTTGTACTTTTACAAAAAAGCTATTTTCATTGCCCTTGAATAAATCTAACTGTCATAATGACGTTATAAAAAATATAGATGAGTAACTACGACAACTTTGACTTTAACCGTGCTTTGCCCTTAATTAATGAAGATACAGAGTTCTTTCCGCTAATGTCTCAAGAAGACGAGGAGGAAATGAACAATGAACAGACACCCGACATTTTGTCGATTTTGCCATTAAGAAATACTGTTTTATTTCCTGGTGTGGTAATACCTATAACTGTGGGTAGAGACAAATCAATCAAATTAATTAAGGATGCTTATCGAGGCGATCGAATTATAGGTGTTGTATCTCAAAGAGATGTGGGCATTGAAGACCCTACGTTTGAGCAATTAAATCAGGTTGGAACAGTTGCATTGATTATTAAAATGCTTCAGATGCCTGACGGAAACACAACCGTAATTATTCAAGGTAAGCAACGATTTCGTTTAAATGAGGAGGTTCAAAGCGAACCTTATATTAAGGCTAGCATAGAAAAGTTCGAAGAGGTTCGCCCAAAAACAGATAAAGAATTCAAAGCGCTCATGGCTTCCATTAAGGAAATGGCCATGCAGATAATCGATCTTTCACCAAATATTCCAAGTGAGGCGGGAATCGCCATAAAAAACATAGAAAGTTCTTCCTTTCTAATCAACTTTATTTCTTCCAACATGAATGCCGACGTGGCCGCTAAGCAGCAAATGCTTGAGGTTGTGAACCTTCATGAACGTGCCAAAATGGTTCTTGGTCACCTAACCCAAGAACTACAAATGCAAGAGCTCAAAAATCAAATTCAATCGAAAGTTAGGGTAGATTTAGATAAACAACAGCGAGATTATTTCCTAAATCAACAACTAAAAACAATCCAAGAAGAGCTGGGAGGCAACTCCCCAGATTTGGAAGTTGAAAATTTACGTCTTAGGGCAACAAGAAAAAAATGGAATGCTGATGCCTTCAATCATTTCAATAAGGAAATTGAGAAATTAGCTAGAATGAATCCAGCAGCCGCAGATTATTCCATTCAAATCAATTACCTTGAATTATTGCTTGATCTTCCATGGAATGATTTTACAAAGGATAATTTCGACTTAAAGAGAGCCGGCAAGGTTTTAGAAAAGGAACATTACGGACTTGAGAAAGTTAAACAGCGAATCATTGAATATTTGGCTGTATTAAAGTTAAAACATAATATGAAGGCCCCTATCCTTTGTCTGGTGGGCCCTCCGGGTGTGGGAAAGACTTCTCTAGGAAAATCAATTGCCAAAGCTTTAGGCAGAAAATATGTCAGAATGGCTTTAGGAGGAATTAGAGATGAGGCAGAAATTAGAGGTCATCGCAAAACTTATATCGGTGCCATGCCTGGAAGAATCATTCAATCTATTAAAAAAGCTGGTTCCTCAAACCCTGTTTTTGTATTGGATGAAATTGATAAGGTAGGAAACGATTTCCGTGGCGACCCCTCCTCAGCTCTACTAGAAGTACTTGATCCAGAGCAAAATAACGCATTTTATGATCATTATGTAGAAATAGATTATGATCTATCCAGCGTCATGTTTATCGCTACAGCAAATTCATTAAGCTCAATACAGCCTGCCTTATTAGACCGAATGGAAATTATTGAGGTGAATGGATATACGATAGAAGAAAAAATTGAAATCGCTAAACAGCATTTATTACCTAAGCAACGCGAACAACACGGTATTAAATCCAAAGATATTTCCTTGAAAAGTACGGTTATTGAAAAAGTAATTGAGGATTATACCCGCGAATCAGGCGTTCGGGGACTAGAGAAAAAAATAGGTTCATTGGTACGAGGTGTAGCGACCAAAGTCGCCATGGAAATCGAATATAACCCCATCATTAGTAAATCCGATGTTGAAACCATCTTGGGTCCGCCAATCTACGATAAAGACCTCTACGAAGGCAATGAAGTTGCTGGAGTGGTAACAGGCCTCGCTTGGACTCAGGTGGGTGGTGATATCCTATTTATTGAAGCCAGTTTGAGTCCTGGAAAAGGAAAATTATCTTTAACTGGAAATCTAGGCGATGTAATGAAAGAATCAGCCACCATTGCCATGGCTTATTTACGAGCCAATGCATTGAAATTTAATATTGATTTCCGATTGTTTGATCAGTGGGATGTCCATGTCCATGTTCCGGCGGGTGCCACACCAAAAGATGGTCCGTCGGCTGGTATAACCATGTTAACGGCCCTAACCTCTGCATTCACTCAACGGAAGGTGAAACCTCATTTAGCCATGACAGGAGAAATTACTCTTCGTGGAAAAGTATTACCTGTTGGCGGAATTAAAGAAAAAATTCTTGCTGCCAAGAGAGCAAATATAAAAGAGATTATCTTATCCAAATCGAATAGAAAAGATATTCTTGAAATTAAAGAGGATTATATCAAGGATTTAAACTTTCACTATGTAAGTGAAATGAAGGAAGTAATCGAACTCGCTTTAAGTAAAGACAAGGTCAAAGAAGCCTTGGATATTACAGTTAAAAACCCAACAGACTCTGCAGTTGTATAAATTTATACTAATTTTAAATATTATTAAAATAAAAATTTAAAATATCACATTATGAAAACAGGATCTTTTATTATACTAACATTCGTCTTTTTATTCTCTAATAGTTTTGTAGACGCTCAAACAATAGAAAATAAAGGCAATCAAAATCGAGCTCAAAATATATTTGTTGAGTTAGGTGGGCAGGGAATCTTATTTACAGCTAACTATGATTCACGATTTTCAAACAGAAGAGACGGTTTAGGCGGAAGGATAGGTATAGGTTATATCGCTGAAGGTGGTGATAACGCCACTACAGTACCGGTAGCTTTAAATTACTTACTAGGTAAAGGCAGACATTTTTTTGAAATGGGTTTGGGTGCATCTTTACTAGTAACTGGTGGAGATGATGAATCATTCTTATTCGACAAAAACCAAAGTAATGTTATTGGCACCATGAGCTTTTCCTATCGTCTGCAGCCTATAGATCAAGGATTTTCATTTCGAGCGGGACTTACCCCTATATTTAACAAGGATTTTTTCATCCCCTACTATGCTGGATTAAGTTTAGGATATAGTTTCTAATAAAAAACAAGAACTACCTACAACAGATAAAAATCCAATCATTTTACAGAAATCTAGTCCATGAAGAAAATTATTTTATTGTTTACAATTATCTTAAATTTTTCATGGTTTTCTTTAGAAGCTCAAACCACCAACTATAAAAGTGAATTTGGTTTTAGAAGTGAAAATGATTCCTATTTAGCTGGAGGACAGGATCGTTATTATACAAACGGATTAGCACTTAATTTCAGAACAGCCCTAAATGAAATGAAATTTAAAAACAAGAATCTTAATAAGATGATTCTTGAATTGGAGGCGGGACAAAAAATATTTAATCCACAATCGGGAAGTATTTCAAATAGTATTTATGTAGACCGCCCTTTTGCGGGTTATTTATATGGAGGGGTCTCTTTAAACTTTTTGTTTCAATCGGAAAATAACCTAAAATTGAGCTTAAATGGTGGTACTATTGGTCCATCATCACTTGCCAAAGAAGCACAGGAATTAATGCATAAGGTGATTGGTTTCTATGAAATTGATGGATGGCAATGGCAGGTAAACAATGAATTGGCAATCAATGCATCAGCTGAATATAATTACCTGATTAATCGCTTTGCGAATGAAAAAGTCGATTTTACAGTCAACTCCTATATAAATGTAGGGAATACCTTTTCTGGAAGTGGCATCGGACTAACATTACGTTCTGGAGCCATTAATCCTTTATTTAAGTCTGCCACTTCTCAAAGCCGAATTTCGAATAGTGCCACTCAAAAAGATCTAACTGAAAAAGAATTCTTTTTTTATGCAAAGCCCATGCTAAATTATGTAATTTATGATGCTACGATACAAGGAGGACTCTTTAATAAAGACAAAGGGCCGATTGTATTTGATGCAAAACCCTTAGTATTCAGTCAGCAGATAGGTGCCACTTACTCCAAGAATAGAATCACAGCTGATTTTTCAATATTGTTTAAAACTAAGGAAGTAAAAAGTAGTGCAAAACCACATCAATATGGCTCCATTGCATTATTTTACAGATTTAATTAAATGACAATCATCAATCCTTCCAATCGTTTTTGCGATTAATTTTTTTCAAAGAAGTTATTTGCTTGGATTTCAGCCTTTTTTCAATTGCCGAACGCTTTGGTTTACTAGGTTTCCTGATTTTGGGAAGAAATAAAGCAGTTTTTAATAAAACAAGTAGTTTTTGAACACTACGCTCCTTATTTTGAAGCTGGCTCCTCTCCTCTTCGGTAATAACCTGCAGAATACCTTCAGAATTGATGCGATTAGAGAGTTTTTGGAATAAACGAATCTTTTCTTCCTCAGTAAAAAGTGAGGTCAGCCTCAAATCGAAATTAAGCTCAACCTTAGTGGAAACCTTATTTACGTGCTGACCGCCTTTGCCACCACTTCTGGAGGTTTTGAAAGTCAATTCTTTTAATATGTCTTGCTTTGAGAGTGCCATTTACAAAAATACTTAATAGAAAATAAATGCCTCTTGATAAAAAATAATTATTCTAGAAATACACTGTATTGACTTCATATATCCGATCCAAATCCTATTTTTGCAGGGATGAACAAAAATATTGTCATAGCCATTGATGGTTATTCTTCCTGTGGAAAAAGCACCTTAGCAAAAGCTTTGGCAAAAAAACTGAACTTCATTTATATTGACAGTGGTGCCATGTACCGCGCTGTAACCCTTTATTTTTTGCGGAATGATATTGATTTGCAAGACGCTGATTTAGTGAAAGATGCTTTAAATAATATCCATCTCGACTTTCAAACCATAAATAATCAGACATCGATTATGCTAAATG
>JBIHZP010000136.1:0-4201 GCA_044231315.1 Daejeonella sp.
AGCTAATCCGGAATCCTTCTGGGGCAGTAATTGTGCCAGTTTTGTCGAAAACAAGCGTGTCAATTTTGGCCATTTGTTCTACTACTGCGGTATTTTTGAGGTAGAATTTATTCTTGTCGAAAATGCTTAATACTGCCGACAGCGTGAAGGGTGAGCTTAAAGCCAAGGCGCAGGGGCAAGCGATAATTAAAACAGCTGTAAAAGATTGCCATGCTTTGGTACTGTCATCAAACATCCAAAATGCTGCTGATCCAAAAGCAATTGCTAAAAGCACTACGCTGAAATATTTACTAATCGTATCACTAAAAGTTTCAATTTTCTTCTTTTTTCCTTCAAAGGCCTCATTATTCCAAAGGCTCGTTAAGTAGCTTTGTGAAACAGGTTTAATTACCTCAAGTTCAATAGCTTCATTGATCTGACGGCCACCAGCATAAACTACTTCTCCTAAAACTTTTTGTACCGGCGCTGATTCCCCAGTTACGAAGCTAAAATCAATTATAGCTTCGCCCTTCATAAGTATGGTGTCTGCAGGAATGATTTCATTGTTTCTTATCAAGATTCGATCACCAACTTGTAACTCATCCATTGGAATCGGCTTTTCACCATCCTCACCTATCAAAGTAACCGCAACTGGGAAATATGAACGATAATCACGCTCAAAAGACAGATGATGATAAGTACGTTGCTGCACCCATTTGCCAATAAGTAGGAAGAATACAAGTCCGCAGAGTGTATCCACAAAGCCGGCTCCACTGCCACTTAATATTTCATAAATTGAGCGAATGAACATCACTGAAATTCCGAGGGCAAGAGGGAAATCCAGATTTAATACCTTATTGATCAGATTTTTCCATGCAGAAATGAAATAGTCGCGCCCACTATAAAAAACCACTGGGATTGCAAAAACAAGATTTAGCCATCCGAAAAATGTTTTGAACTGCTGCTCAAATGCCGCCATGCCAAAATATTCAGGAAAGCTCAATAGCATTACATTTCCGAAACAGAAACCGGCAACAGCAATCTTTTTAATGATCTCTCTATCAGTTATCTTGTTTTGCTCTTTCACAACATCTTGCAAGCTAATCACTGGTTCATAACCAATGGCGCTAAGCATTTCAACGAGTTCACGCAATGGAAACTCTTTATGTTTAAAGGTGATTACCACCTGTTTTTTCAGAAAATCAATTCGTGAGTTAACAATGGATGAGTTAATTTTATAGAGATGCTCCAGCAACCATAAACAGGAGCTGCAATGTATGGAGGGGATGTATAGGGTAATGATGCTTATATTTTCATCTGAATAGTCGAGCAGAGATGCTGCGATTCTTGGTTCGTCTAAATAATCATTATGGGATAAATTTGCATCTTGTGTTTTTCCCGGAGTATTATTATAATTATAATAATTACAGAGTTGATTTTCGGATAATATGGTATAAACACTCTGGCAACCGATGCAACAAAAATCCTTTTCATCATAATGGTAGTCCTGATCTTGGCAATCGTTTCCGCAGTGATAGCATTGGTTTATTGTTTCAGTTTTTGTTTGAGTATTTAAAGTGTCCATGTCTTCAAAAGTCACTTGAAATTTGAAGCAAAGCAATGATACTCATTAAGAAAGAAAATGATATCAATCACATTCTTTGTTGTTTTTAGCTTGTTTTTCTTCTTATCACTTTAAAAACCTCTATCCACATTACTCCAATAAAAGCCGCAATGAAGCAGTAGGAGAGTTCTTGGATTGAAAGGGGTACCAATTTGAATATATTTTGAATCGGACTAAAATAGATGGAGAGCATCAAGATTAGGACGGAAATACTTAGCACCAAGGGTATTAAAGTATTTTTATATCTGATGGTGGTAAATATCGAATAGTAAAACGACCTGTTTGAGAGCGTTAAGAAGATATTACTGAAAATTAGGGTGCTATAAATAATTGTTCGAACTTCAGCAATACTGTAAGCATTTTCCATATAATAATAACCCAAACCAAGGCATGAAATGGTAATAATAATACCCTGAATAATGCTGATCGACAACTCTTGCAATGAGAAAAAAGTGGCACTCAGTTTTCGAGGAGCTTTATTCATTGAATTGGCTTCAATGGGTTCATTTTCAAAGATAATTGAACAGGTAGGACCCATAATTAATTCCAGAAATATTACATGTACAGGAGAGAAAAAGTTGGTGTATTTCCAGAAAAGGAGAAGGGGGACCGTCACAATTAAAATGATGGGGATGTGGATTGAAATAATATATTGAATGGCTTTTTTTAGATTTTCATAAATTCTTCTGCCAAGTGCAATGGCCTCCACCATGTGGACTAAATTATCATCTATGAGAATGAGAGATGCGGCCTGACGTGCCACTTCTGATCCTTTTTTACCCATTGCTATTCCGATGTGCGATGATTTTAATGCTAAGCTATCATTCACTCCATCTCCTGTCATAGCAACAACATGGCCTTTCTGTTTCAAAATATTGATTATTCTAAGTTTTGCCTCTGGAAACATGCGCGTATAAATATTGATATCATCTACCAAATTTAGAAGCTTTTCATCACTCATTTCAATCAGTTCTTTTCCATCTAATGTTTTCTCAGCACCCTTAAATCTGCATTGTTTCGCAATAGCCGAGGTTGTAAGTGCATTGTCGCCAGTAATGATTTTTACCGCAATTCCAGCCAAGTAAAATTGTTCAAACACTTGATTGATATTCTCTTTTGGGGGGTCATAAAAAGCGAGTAAGCCAAGAAAAGTAAAGGAAAAGTCCTGTTGCTTTTGAGGGAATGAATGTCCCTTTAAATCAGTTTTTCCTACACCTAATACTCGAAAGCCTTGGGATGCTAGATTTTTAATTTTTGAATTAATTTCTATTTTCTCAGCATCATTAAGTCCCGAAACATTCATTATGGCCTCTGGGGCTCCTTTTGCAGCAATATGACGATCACCATTTTCGTTTTCAAAAATGTGTGTCATCATCGGTGGCTGACCATCAAGTGGATATTCGTGAATCATTTTGAAATTTTTCCGAATATCCTTGGGGATCAGTTTTTTATAGAGCTCATGCAAGGCAATCTCCATTGGGTCGAAGGGTATAGGCTCGCTTGCCCACATACCATATTCGGCGACCTCATTTAGGGTTTTCTGCGTTTTTATTTGCTCTTTATCAAGTAATTCCTTGCTTTTATGGTTGTAAATGGACGCTAATTCCATTTTATTCTCGGTGATGGTTCCCGTTTTATCGATGCAGATTACCGTTGCAGCACCGAGAGTTTCTACTGTATTAAGGCCTTTAACAAGAATTCCTGTTTTTGATAATTTCCATGCCCCCAATGCCATGAAAGTGGTGAAGGCAACAGGAATCTCTTCTGGAAGGATAGACATGGCTAAAGTTAATGCCATTAGTAAGCTATCGAGGAATTTGTTGGTTTGGAAATAGTAAAATGCTAAGACTAACAAAAAGCAAATTGCCCCAATAATTGTCATTGATTTGACGAAGCTTAATATCTGTTTATAAAGAGGTGCTTTTTCAGTTTTTATATCTTTAGCAAGCTTAGCCAATTGTGCTGCTCTACTTTGGTCTCCAGTAGCCGTAACTTCATAAACTGCAAGTCCGGAAATAGCTAAGGTGCCTTGAAAAACCTTATTTTGATCTTTGTCGGTACTTTTTCTTTGTGAAAATGATTCTCCTGTTAGTACAGATTCATTAACTGCAAAGTCATTGCTGTGGACAATCTTTCCGTCTGCAGCGATCACTGAACCTTCCTCTGAAATTAAAAAATCTCCTAGCACAATTTCTTTTGAGGCAATTTCAATAACTAGCCCATCACGTATAACCTTTGTTTTGGAGGCTGTTAATACTTCTAGCAATGAAAGTGCTTTGCGTGTGCGGAAGGTTTGAAAAAAAGAAATTGTGGAGACTAATAGCACTGCTGAAAGCAAGAAAATAGCTTCCGAAAATTCGCCAAGTAGAAAATAAACGAATGCCGAAGCAATTAATAGAATGAAAATTGGCTCAAAGACTGTTTCCTTAAGAATTATGATGAATTCACTCTGCTCTTTTCCTGAAATTGTTACATTTTTTTTCCGCAACTCCACCTCAGTGTTACTTAAGCCAGAAAAAGGAAATGGATTTTTTGTCATGGTTTAATATTTTACCAATAAACTGATTGTTAAATTAAGAAATTAGATTGATTTGGCAG
>JBIHZP010000137.1:0-4200 GCA_044231315.1 Daejeonella sp.
TACAGAAGACCCAGCAGAGGAGAAAACTGTAAAATCAGATACTATGCTTATTGGAGTTTTTGTTTTGTACATGTATTTTACTAGGTTTTTAGCCAGTTCTTTACTAAAAATTAACCCAGCTTTATTTGCTGATGATAGTCCGTGAAAATAAATAATAGGGAAGTTAACACTTGAATCTGCCGTGGCATTATGATGTATCGATACAAAAAAATCTGCATTATTGTCAACAGCCATTTTTGAACGATCAGCAAGTGGTACAAACACGTCGCTTGAGCGAGTCATCAAGACTTTTGCGCCCTTCGCTTCCAATAATTCTTTAAGTATTAATCCCACTCTGAGGTCGATCCACTCTTCTCTCTCGCCTGTTGGTCCCTGACGATAACTATCTGTTGCGGCGGTACCACCATGGCCAGGGTCAATAACAATTATTTTTCCTTCCAAAACAGACTGCTTTTGTGCTAAAGCAAGGTTGAATGATAAGATTAAGGTCAATGCTGAGAAAAGTAAGAATTTGGGACTTCGCATGCTTGTAAATTGTTTAAAAAATTCAAATGATTGATTAAGACCTATTCAAATGGTTTAATCGATTTTTTCAACTAGAAATATGAAAAATAATTTATGGTGCAATATAAGTTTATGGATTCAAAATTTTTCAGGAAAATATCATGCTACCTAAATTATTAAGCTGTTTAATTAAAATTGACTATTTGGTTGTTGGGGCATGTTTTTTTTGCCTTGAAATTTGGAATAGTAAACAAAGACTTTTTTTTCTTAATAACACCTTGATTATTGGCTATGAAGTCCAATACATATTGGTGGTTTAGCGATCTAATTCGGGCTAATAATTTCCAAGCTTGTCAAGGCTTTTTATGATAGGCGATTGGACACAAAAAAAAGGGATATTTTGAATGTTTCAAAATATCCCTTTTCAATTACAAATCGGATTAAATTTTTACTTTGACAATTAATTTTTTAATTATGTCATCTCCAATCATTGGTGCATGAACATCCTCAGGGAAAAATATGGCGAATTGATTAGCTGATAGCTCAAAAAACATATCAGGAGCATCATTGTAAAATAATACATCTTTTTCGGTGTTATATTCTCCTCTAGGTGAGCTGCATGCATGACGTGATTTCCATCCCATTTGTTCTCTACCGCTAATGCAAAGCTGGATATCAATATTTTGATTATGACATTCAAATTTCGCAACAGACTCTTCCTGTTTCATTCCCTCTTTTTCGGCAACGATAACCTTTAATCCATCGCTAAGGTCTGTTTTTCCAATTTCAACATTTTTAAGATCGAGTGATTTGATGTGCTCGAATGCCTGAGCAAAAAGAGGGTGGATGCTAGTATATCTTCCTGAATTCTCTAAACTATCTATGATCATCTTGTTTATTTTAAAATAGTAATAAAAAAAATCCGCCTGAAATCAGGCGGACTGTAAAATTTGTACTGTTATTACCTTTGCACCCGTCCTGATCCATCACCACCTACTAGATCTTTCACTTCTGCTAAGGTAGCATGGTTTAAATCGCCAGGAATGGTATGCTTTAAAGCAGATGCGGCAACACCAAACTCGGCAGCATCGCTCATTTTCATATCAGTAACCAATCCGTAAATGAATCCACTGGCAAATGAGTCGCCACTTCCAACACGGTCTACTATTCTCACTTCGTACGACTTAGTATGGTAAAATTCGTTTCCATCGTATACTAAAGCAGACCAGCCATTATCAGAAGCACTATGGCTTTCTCTTAAGGTAGAGGCAATATATTTAAAGCCAAATTTTGCTTTCATTTGTTGAAATACATCCTTATAGCCATCTAAGTTTAGTTCACCTTTTGTTACATCGGTCCCCTTACTGGTAAAACCAAGTGTGGTATCAGCATCTTCTTCGTTACCGATACAAACATCCACATACTGGCAAAGCCTGGTCATTACTTCTCTAGCTTTTTCTTTACTCCATAATTTTTTACGGTAATTTAGATCAATGCTTGTAGTAATCCCTCTTGCTTTAGCTGCTTTTAATGCAGCTTCCGTTAATGCTGCAGCCTTGTCGCTCAGTGCCGGAGTAATACCTGTGGTATGAAACCAATCGGCTCCCTCAAAAATTTTATCGAAATCAAACTCTGAAGCGTCAACGTCAGATATAGAAGCATCGGCGCGATCATAAACCACTTGAGAGGCTCTCATTGAAGCGCCAGTTTCAAGGAAATAAATCCCTAATCTGTTTCCCCCTCTAGCTACAAATTGGGTATCTACGCCATAGCGGCGTAAATGGTTGATTGCCGACTGTCCAAGTGGGTTGTTTGGAACTTTGGAAACGAATGTTCCGTTTAGTCCGTAATTGCATAATGCCGCAGCAACATTCGCCTCGCCGCCACCATAAGTAACATCAAAACTATCACTCTGTACAAATCTCTTGAAATCAGGAGTGGATAACCTCATCATTATCTCTCCAAGTGTTACGACTTTTTTAGCCATGGTTTATTTTGTAATTTATTTAAAAGAAACTTGTTAAATATTCATATTAGCTTAACAAAAATACATTAATGAGCGATAATTAAAAGTTTAACGCATCTTTAATCACATTTTTTATGTAAAATATTACGAAAAGGTTAGCGTATTGAGATTATTGTTATTTATTAATTATCTAAATTAGAGGCGCAATTTGAATTTAATAAAAAAAAATGAGTAAAAAAGTTGAACTTTTAAAATTGATCCCGGAGCAGGGTATATTACCTTTATACTTCCATAAAGATGAACAAACTAGTATTGAATTATTAAAATCACTGTATGCTGCTGGAATTCGTGCTGTAGAATATACTAATCGTGGCGAAGCAGCACTTTCCAATTTTCAAGCAATGCGCAAGCTTGTTGATTCAGAATTGAATGGAATGTATCTTGGAATTGGCACCATTAAAGATGGAAAGATGGCTCAAACCTTTATTGATGCGGGTGCTGATTATCTAATTTGCCCTGGATTAGTAGAAAGTGTCGCTGAGCTTGCCGACAAACACGATTTATTATGGGTTCCTGGATGTATGACGCCAAGCGAAATTATTAAAGCAGAGACATTGGGGGCTAAAATGATTAAACTATTTCCTGGAAATATTTTGGGTCCGGGTTTTATGTCGGCTATCAAAGAATTATTTCCAAATCTATTATTCATGCCAACAGGTGGTGTTGAGCTTGATAAAGCCAATATTGAAGCTTGGTTTAAATCAGGTGTGTGTGCCGTTGGAATGGGAAGTAAGTTGGTAAGTAAGGACATAATGGAAAATAAAAAATATGCCGAACTTATATCCTCCACAAAAGAAGCTTTAGCAATCATTGCTTCGATTAAAAATTAACAGTTTTTAATAAATATGCTTTGTCGAGAAAGTTATTATTGACAAGGTTTTAAGAAAAAATTTAGCTTTAAATTATTTATTGAAATATTATTAACTAATTTAAACCTAAAATTAAAGCCACTAATATTAATAAGGAATGGATGAGTATGGAACTCAAAGCGTATAAGGATGAATAAAGCGGTTGTAATATTATTCTGTATTTTCTCAAGTTTTGCGGCAAAGTCACAGCAGAAACCACAGTATACACAATACATTTTAAATAATTTTGTCTTAAATCCTGCAATAGCAGGTATTGAGAACTATATTGATGTTAAGGCTGGATATAGAAGTCAGTGGCAAGGATTAAGTGGTGCACCGCTTACTTCTTACATTTCTATACATGCGCCATTGGGCAATAAATTCCGTTACGGTACCTCAACTTCTGTTTCCGAGGGTGGGGGTTCTAATCCGAACAATCGTTCTTATCTTCAAAATTACAAAGCATCTGAGCCTCATCATGGAATTGGATTTACTGCGGTTTCTGATAAAGCTGGTCCGATTTCTCGCACCGATGTCAATTTGAATTATGCTTATCATATAGGAATAACTGAGCAGATTAATGTTTCTGTTGGAGTGGCTGCAGGAATTTCAAAGATTTTCCTTGATAAGACGCAAGTTTTACTTGAAAACCCTGTTGATCAGGCATTGGGTAGGGATAATTTCAATCAGTTCAAACCTGACATGAGTGCTGGGATTTGGCTGTACGGTCCGCGATTTTTTGCGGGTGTTTCCGCTCAGCAGCTTTTAAAAAATCCAATTGGTTTTAGTGACGATCCTGTTAACTATGACCAAGGGAGAAAG
>JBIHZP010000138.1:0-4182 GCA_044231315.1 Daejeonella sp.
TTGGACAAATGATCTACTTTTGGCGTAAAGGATGGTTAAATAAAAATTAGCAATCTTTATTTTTTTAATTCCGTGGAAACATTGCTTAAGCTTGTCATAAAAATAACTCATTTGTCAGCGTAAATACCTAATTTTAACCAATGCAGTCGTTTGAGCTAGATAAAACAGATCTATTAAAGATCAAGCAAGCCCTTGAAGGGGGGGATGAGGCATTAAAAAGTTTTATTTCCGAATACCATCCTTCAGAGATTGCCATACTTTTTGAGAGCATATCTCAAGAATCTAGAGAGCGCATTATAAGTATTTTACCTGCCGAAATTGCATCTGAAGTAATTTCAGAGATGGATTCTGAATTCCACCCTGAAAAACTTTTAGAGAATCTACTTCCCGAAAGGCGCTCTGAAATTGTTGAAGAGTTAGATTATGACGATGCAACAGATATTATTAGTCAGCTTCCGGAAGAGCAACAGCAAGAGATTCTTGAAGAATTGGACGAGGAAGATGCCTCCAATATTCGCTCGCTCCTAAAATACGAGAAAGATACAGCGGGTGGTTTGATGAACACACAGGTCATCAAAATTAACGAGCATCTTAATAAAAAAGAAGCCATAGAAGAAATTATAAGTCAATCTGAAGTGATGGAGGAGTTTTACACCATCAACGTTATAAATGACCAAAATATATTACTCGGTATTGTCAGTTTAAAGGATATCATAAAAGCTCGTAATAACGTCAGAATTAAAGAGTTAATTAAGTCTGATTTTGTTTACGTTAGGGCAGAAACTGACCAAGAAGAAGTGGCAAAATTAATTTCTCAATACAATCTTACCAGTATTCCAGTAGTCGACGATCATATGCGACTATTAGGGCGCATTACATTTGATGATGTGATTGATGTCATGGAAGAGGAAAACACGGAAGATATCCTGAAAATATCAGGAGTATCTGAAGATGAGGAACTTGCAGGTAATTGGAAAGAAGCTGTGAAAAGTCGCCTGCCTTGGCTCGTTTTAAACCTCGGCACCGCCTTTTTAGCAGCTTCAATTATTCGTTATTTCGATGCTACCATAGCCAGTATGGGCGTTTTAGCAGGTTATATGGTAATTATTGCCGGAATGGGAGGGAATGCAGCCACTCAAGCACTAGCAGTAACTGTGAGACGTATATCATTAAATGATCTTACTGATAATCAAGCTTATAGAACAGTATTAAAGGAGTTTACAGTGGGACTAATAAATGGTGCTGTAATTGGTTTTATTGTTTTTTTATTCGCTTTATTTTACGATCAAAACCCATTATTAGGATTAATAATTTTCATTGCAATGACAGGAAATTTAATTATTGCTGGTATATCTGGTTCAGCAATACCATTAGCACTTAAACGCATTGGTGTTGACCCAGCAATAGCCTCATCAATTATCATCACCACATTTACTGATGTGTTTGGATTTTTGTTATTACTAGGCTTAGCAAGTCATCTAATTCTATAATTTCTTTATACCTCCATTTTAAATCTTATTTATTTTAAATTTGCCCAACGTTTTTAAAACGATTTAAACCATGACTGAAATCAGAAATAACTGGACCAAGGAAGAAATCGCAGAAATTTTTCATAGTCCGCTACTCGATCTTGTTTACCGTGCGGCAAGCGTACACCGTGAAAATAGAGACTACTCAGAAGTCCAGATAAGCAGTCTACTATCCATAAAAACAGGAGGCTGCCCAGAAGATTGTTCATATTGCCCTCAAGCGGCTAGATATCATACCGACTTAGAAGTTCAAGCTTTAATGTCGGTTGAGCAAGTAACCGAAGCTGCTAAAAAAGCTAAAGACGCAGGTGCTTCTAGGCTTTGCATGGGTGCAGCATGGCGCGAAGTAAGAGATAACCGTGATTTTGACAGGGTTATTGAAATGGTTAGTTCAGTAAACGCCCTCGATATGGAAGTTTGTTGCACTTTAGGCATGCTTACAGAGTCGCAAGCCCAACGATTAGCTGATGCAGGCCTATATGCTTACAATCATAATTTAGATACCTCAGAAGAAGATTATAAACGAATAATAAGTACTAGAACCTATGATGATCGTTTACAAACGATTGAACATGCTAGAAAAGCTAAGTTAACGGTATGTAGTGGAGGCATTATTGGATTGGGTGAGACTGTGGAAGATAGAATATCAATGTTAAAAACATTGTCAAATATGTCTAAACATCCGGAGTCTGTCCCCGTAAATGCACTTGTACCTGTTAAAGGAACACCGCTTGAAAATCAGCCACGTGTTTCTGTTTGGGAAATGGTGCGCATGATTGCCACAGCAAGAATTATTATGCCTAAAACTGTGGTGCGTTTATCAGCGGGCAGGACGGAGATGAGTCTAACTGACCAAGCCTTTTGTTTTATGGCTGGTGCAAATTCAATTTTTGCTGGCGATAAGCTGTTAACAACTCCAAATCCATCGTTCAATGATGACATGGAGATGTTTGAACTATTAGGTCTTAAACCTCGTGAGGCATTTAAAAATGGTCGTCCGATAAAGGAAAATTCAGAAGTTATTTAACTCCACTCAAATTCCTAATGAAAAAACCTATAAAAATCATTTATGTTTACGATGCGCTATGCGGTTGGTGCTATGGTTTTAGTCCCGTACTCAAAGAATGTTATGAAAAGCACAAAAACGAATTTGAATTTGAGGTTTTAAGTGGAGGAATGATGATTGGAGATCGTGTTGGATCTATAAATGACATTGCACCCTATATAAAATCAGCCTATCACACGGTTGAAACTACCACTGGAGTTAAATTTGGAGAAGCCTATTTAAGAGTATTGGAAGATGGATCTATGGTTCTTAATTCAGAAATGCCATCCATTGCGCTCTCCTTATTCAAGCAATATTTTCCAGAGCAGTCTGTTTTATTTGCACATGAAATTCAAAACGCATTGTATTTTGATGGGAGAGACCCGAATGAAATCGATACTTATCGCTATATAGCTGTAAATCATGGCATTGACCCAGATGAATTTGAAGTTAAAATGAAAATGGAAAGTTCAAAAGAAGCTGCTTACTACGATTTTGCATTGGCAAAGCAATTAAGAGTAGAGTCATTTCCAGCAGTTTTAATTCAATCGTCTGAAACTGGGTTTTACTTAATCGCAAAAGGTTATACCGACTCCGCTACATTAGAATTAAGGATTGAGAATGTCTTAAAGGAGATGGAAAGTTTTAATAATTAAGTCTGACTTATTTTTTGAATATCCATAATAAGCTTATAAATTAATTCCAACTGCTCAGTCAATAATTTTGATTCACTCGTTTGCATAATGTCTTGATTAATCTGGATAGATGAAATTTCTAAATCATTAAAGTCAGGAGAATCCATCTTTTTTATCAAATCAGCTAAACTATATAAAGACTTACGAATCAATTTGATGTGATTTGAGTCTGCTTCAAACAAATTGACTTGCTGAAGATTAGTCACCAAGGTGGCTATATAAGATGATAACATGTGATTCAAGACCACAAATTTGTAATATTCTTTGATGTTTTGCTGTTTACTTTTAGGTTCACTGAGCATTCTTTGAAATGCACTACCAAGATTGGCCGAACTTACATATACTTCTTTTCGAGCAAGTTTATAATAAACGATATCTGTCTTATTTCCAGCTAATACCTCAGCTACATGATGTAAATACTTATAATTCGCGACTAATACTTCACGCATAAAATTCTTAAACTGAAAATATTCCCAGTTCGGCAAAATAATAAGACTTGAGAAAAATGCAATTAAAGAACCAATTAACGTATCTATCATTCGTTCTTTAGCGATACTAATATTGTTTTCTCCCAAAAAACTAAATAGAATTAAAATATATGGAGTCATGAAAAGCACACTGACCGTGTAATTTAATCGCTGTGAACTATATGTTCCAATCATGAAAATAAGTAGAAAGACAAATAAAACTGTTTGATCTTCTACATAAATCAAAATTAAGGCCCCAGCGATACCCCCGATGAAAGTCCCAATTAAACGTTCTATGTTTCTCTTCCTCGTAAGACTATAAGCAGGTTTTAATATGACTAATAATGTTAAGAGAATCCAATAGCTATGGTGGCCGACAGGGAATAATTTCGAGACTAAAAAGCCAATTAAAAACATGAGTGAAACCCGCACAGAATGGCGAAAAA
>JBIHZP010000139.1:0-4160 GCA_044231315.1 Daejeonella sp.
ACATCGCTCGAAATATACTCATCATAAGTCATTAGCTTATCGATAATACCTCCCGGAGTTAGCTCAATAATGCGGTTTGCCACAGTTTCAGTTAACTCATGATCTCGTGATGTAAATAATATAATGCCCTTAAAATCTTTCATTCCGTTGTTTAGAGCGGTAATAGATTCTAAGTCCAAGTGGTTAGTTGGCTCATCAAACATTAAAAGATTAGCCTGCTGAAGCATCATTCTTGAGAACATGCATCTCATTTTCTCACCTCCTGATAGCACGGATGATTGCTTTAAAACCTCTTCGCCAGAAAATAGCATTCGGCCTAAAAATCCCCTGATAAATTGTTCGTCCTTATCGCCTTCAGAATAATCACGCAACCAGTCAACAAGATTAGTTTCTTTTGCTTTAAAATATTCGGAATTATCGTTCGGGATATCTGCGATATTAATAGTTACACCCCATTTAAATGAACCTTTATATTCGGCGTCGCGACCACTAAGAATATCATAAAATGCAGAAGTAGCTAAACTATTTTCAGAAAGAATGGCAATTTTATCCCCTTTATTAACCATCAAATTAATGCCTGAGAATAATACTTCACCGTTTAGTTCTTTCTTCAGATTTTCTACCTGAAGTATTTGATCTCCAGCTTCTCTACCCTGATGATTGAAAATAATTCCCGGGTATTTACGGTTGGAAGGCTGAATTTCATCAATATTGATTTTATCTAATGCCTTTTTACGACTGGTTGCCTGCTTTGATTTGGACGCATTTGCACTGAAACGACGAATAAATTCTTGTAGTTCTTTTACTCTTTCCTCGGTCTTCTTGTTTTGGTCTGAACGTTGTTTCAAGGCCAATTGACTAGACTCATACCAGAAAGAATAGTTTCCAGTATAAATATTCATTTTACTGAAATCGATATCCACTACATGCGTACAAACCGTATCTAAAAAGTGTCTATCGTGAGATACAACAAGGATTATTCCCTCGTAAACCGCAAGAAAATCTTCCAGCCATGCAATAGTCTGTATGTCCAAATCGTTGGTAGGCTCATCGAGCAACAGAATATCAGGTTTCCCAAATAATGCTTGTGCCAATAAGATTCTTACTTTTTGATTTCCGTCTAAATCTTTCAATAGAGTATGGTGAAACTCTTCTTTTATGCCCAAATTGCTAAGCATGGTTGCTGCATTGTTTTCAGCATTCCATCCATCCATTTCAGCAAAAATATTCTCTAGTTCGCCCGCGCGCTCACCATCTTTTTCATTAAAGTCCTCTTTTGCATAAAGCGTATCCTTTTCTTTCATGATACTGTAAAGCTCTTTATGGCCCATCAATACAGCTTCAATTACCGGAAATTCATCAAAAGCATAGTGGTTCTGCGTTAAAACCGCCATTCTTTCCCCTGGAGTGAAAGATACCGATCCACTCGATGGATCAATTTCTTTGGATAAGATTTTTAAAAATGTGGATTTACCGGCTCCATTTGCACCGATAATGCCGTAGCAATTACCCGATATGAATTTTAAATTAACTTCCTCAAAAAGGGTTCGTTTGCCGTAGCGTAGAGATAGATTTGATACTGTAATCATGAATATTTAATAAAATGCAAAGATATGGATTTTCGATGGCATATTAAATTTAAACAGCTTGAAATGCACCTGGGTTTAAATTTTAGGCAATTTTTATGCACGTTTTTTGATTTTTTAATAGGTCCTAAATGGTTTAGTATTTTATTGTTTTCAGATAGGATTTTTCATTAATCGATTTTTTGTCTCGCATTTTATTTACCAACAATGTACTTTCAGCAGAGGTAAATAGTTAAAAAAATATGCTTCTTTGTATAAATGAATAGTATTAAGGAAGAATTGTTTAAGCAGTGTTCACAATACGTTGAGGAATGTATTCATACTGCTGAGCTCGCCATAAAAGATGCGCGTGAATCGGCAAATGATGATACCAAGAGTAGTGCAGGCGATAAATTTGAAACTGGCCGAGAGATGATGCAACAGGAAATTGACAGAAACAGGAAGCAGTTAGAGGAAGCGAAAAAAATGAAGCTTGCTCTTGAGCAGATTGAGTCCTATCAAGCTTCTGAAATTGTTCATGCTGGTAGTTTAGTTATTACAAATTTTGGCAAATTTTATATAAGCATTAGCCGTGGGCAAATTCAAGTGGGTGGGACTAATTATTTCGCTATTTCGCCAATTTCACCGATCGGACTTAAACTAATGAGGCAGAAACTGGGCTATGAATTTGATTTTAATGGGAAAGACTTTAAAATTGAGTCTATTTTATAATTTTCAAATCACTTGATTTCTCATTTCCCATGGGTAAAGGAACAATATCTTTATTCATCCAGTTTACTATTTCCTTGGTCAATGCGATTCTTCTATTTGAAAATGCATGGTCGGTATTCCAGATTTTATATTCAAAGGTTTTACTTTTATTGTAATTGGTGAATGTAGAATTGTTCATGTGTTCATCTATCACCTGGACTGGTTTTTTTGAATTTGCGATCATTTTTTCGACATCATATTGATTGATATCTCTTAAAATATCGTTCAAGAATTCGTTTGGGTTACAGTTTAGCATTCCTAAGCTGAGCAAGTATTCTTTTAAACCAATTAAATTTCCTTCGGCATTTTCACCCTGTAAAAGTGTAAATGGATTAAATACTGAGATTGCAAATACACCCTTAACACGAGAATCTTTTAATCCAGCAATTAAGGCTAAGCCAGCACCCATGCTATGTCCAACAAAGGCAATTTTTTCGGTGTCAACTTTTAATCGGTCTTTATTTAGGCTGTCTGTAAGATAGTCAACCACCGCTCCAGCATCTTCAATAGCATTCTTGAATTTAAAAACGCCCTTGCTGCCCCAAGCACCTCGATAATTGAAATAGATTACATTAATTCCGGCTCTTCGTAAATTCTGTGCTAAGTCTAGATTGCGTTCGTTACCAGGTAAGCCATGAAGTAATACAATGGTTGGATGCGGCCCTTTGCCATCTGCGGTATAGGCAAATCCATACATGGTTGACCCAGATGATTTTATTTGTAATTCAACTTGAGCCGCAGGATAAAATTCGTCAGGTTTAAGGTCATTATAGATATATTCGATATTTTCCTTTGCAGATTTTGAAGATTTCGATTGACAAGAAGATAGAATAATTACTAAACTAAAAAGTACAAGAAAACTCGAAAAAATAATCTTCATAAGCAATAATTGAAAGGATTAGACATAAAAAAAGGTTTAATTGATCATTAAACCTTTTAATACATTGATGTTTTATTGAATTCCAAAACTGATTTGGGTATCTCCCCATAGTAAGTGGACTTTACCTTCTTTTGCAATCTCAAAGCTCATCATCTCAGTGAATGCTTTTGATTTGCCAGCTTTAACTTGAATCCGTAAAATATCATCACTCTCATTGTAAACGGTACCCCAGTTTTTCCATGCTTTATTAAAAATGATAGTCCATTCTTTCTCACCAGGAATGGAGTAAATACTATACTTTCCAGCGGCCAATTCTTTTCCTTCAACCTTCAAATCTTGGCTAGTTTCAATGACAGTAGCTTCGTTAGCTCCTGTGCGCCAGACTTTTCCTGATGGGGCAAGCTCACTTAACGTTCTACCCTTCAATGATGGTCTGCTATAATCAATGGATACTGTAGCACCTGATTTTAAAGTTTGTGAAACTAGTGCCGGCGGACTAACTCTTTTGCTTTTATCTTGTTGAGCAAAAACGCTGAAATTGGCTAAGCTGCCAAAAATTAAGGTTAATAAGATTATTCTTTTCATGATTTTTTAAATGAGATTTAAATATAAGTGTTTGATCTTAAATAATGTCTTTTTTCAATTTAAAAACTTTTAACTAGGCTATTATGAAGTGTTTTTGTGTTCCAATATCCACTTGCTATAATCCTTCGAATGGTAAATAAGGGGTCGTTCTCATCTCTTTTTTCTGCTAAAATAAAGGCGGAGGTAAATCCTCTTTTCTTTAATTCTGGGATGGCTTCTTTATTCCATAATCCAAATGGGTAAGCAAAATACTTCACCTCTTTTCCTGTAATTTCTTGCAATGTTTTTGTTGGCTTCTCAATTTGTGTTAACCAATCGTCGCCTTGGTATTTCTTTACATTCTGATGATCGTAGGTATG
>JBIHZP010000140.1:0-4139 GCA_044231315.1 Daejeonella sp.
TCCTAATATTTTGCTGAATAATTCTTAATATCGCAATGTTTAAATTAAAGTTTGCCATAACAGAAAATCTAACGATTAAAAAGAAATGAAAATTTATACCAAAACTGGTGACGAGGGTTTGACCTCACTTATTGGTGGAACACGTGTTCCAAAATATGATCTGAGGATTGAAAGCTACGGTACTGTTGATGAGCTAAATTCATATATAGGGATGATTCGCGACCATGATATTGATAACAGTCAGAAAGATATTTTAAAAGAAATACAGGACAGATTGTTTACAATTGGAGCTGCATTAGCCTCTGATCCTGAGAAGTCAAAGATGAAAATTCCAGATCTTCATCTTTCGGATATTACCTTCCTTGAAAATCAAATTGATGAGATGAATTTAGTTCTTCCTGAATTGAAGCATTTTATTTTGCCAGGTGGGAGTCCGGTAGTTTCATTTTGCCATGTTTCTAGATGTGTTTGCAGAAGAGCAGAGCGGATTATCGTTCATTTAAAATCGGAGAGTTTTGTAGATGAGAAGGTGATAGTTTATTTAAATAGACTGAGCGATTATCTTTTCGTGCTCGCTAGAAAGTTATGTTTCGATAGAAATGTACCTGAAAATCAGTGGTTTCCGCGTGTTTAAGCCCTGTGTTGAAAAATAATTGATTTTGTTATTAATTTTATTATACTTTTGCAAAAAATAGTATAAATCAAATTCTAAGAAATATGTATTGGACATTAGAATTAGCATCTCATTTAGAAGATGCGCCATGGCCGGCTACCAAAGATGAACTTATTGACTATGCAATTCGTTCTGGAGCGCCTGTGGAAGTAATAGAAAACCTGCAAGCACTGGAGGATGATGGCGAGCCATATGAAAATATAGAAGAGATTTGGCCGGATTATCCTACAAAGGATGATTTCTTCTTTAACGAAGACGAATATTAAAAGATAACCCTGCAATGCAGGGTTTTTTTTTGCGCAGTCAAAATGATTAATATTTTGGATTTGAAACTTTTTTTTAAAGTTTTTGTTAATAATAAACTAAAACAAAGAAATTATGGGAAATCTACTTTATTTAATTGCGGTTATTTTGATTATTGCCTGGATTTTTGGCTTCTTTATTACCCCTTTTGGTGGAGGGTTGATTCATATATTGCTTGTAATTGCTATAATTGCGGTGCTTCTTCGTGTAATTCGTGGTGGAACTGTCTGATGACTAATCGTATCTGCTAATTTTGAGCGGATACGATTATTTATTTTGTTTTAGAAAGAATTCAGCGAGTAAAATATCTTCTGGGAAAGTGATTTTAATATTTTGACTTTCACCCTCAATGAGGTTTATTGAAACGCCCAAGCGCTCTACCACTGAGGCATCATCTGTAAATTCATTTCTATATTCTTGTTTATAGGCTTTATTTAAGATTTCTGATCTGAATGTTTGTGGTGTTTGAACTAAATAGATGTCATCCCTGTTTAAAGATTTACTCAAATCACCCTTTTTTTGTCTGACAGAATCCTTCGATTTTAGAGCTACAACGGCATTTCCTGTCTCTTCTGCGGCCATAAATGAACGAGTAATCAACTGGTTGCTAGGTAATGGGCGAACAGCGTCATGGATTGCGATTATTGCTTTGCCTTTAATTGAATTAATTCCATTTTTTACAGAATTAAAACGATGGAGTCCGCCTTTAACAAGAGTATGTGGAATGGAGAATTGGTGTTTAATACAAAGATTTTCCCAAAAAGCATGAAAATCGATGTTCAAAACTAGAATAATTTCAGGTTTTAGGTCAGAATGGTAGAAAGCTTCTATCGTATGCATTAAAATGGGCTTGCCATTTAAAAGCATAAATTGTTTGGGTGTTTCCGATTGCATTCTGCTGCCGGAGCCACCGCCCACTATAATTGCGTAGTATTTCAAAGCTAAAGACTCATATATAATTAAGCTTTGGTGGAGATGAGGTATTTAAATTCTTTTCTCCACCTAAGCAATTAAATGATTAGCATGGCATCTCCATAGCTATAAAAACGATATTTCTCTTTTACGGCAACTTCATAAGCCTTCATCACGTGTTCATAACCTCCAAATGCGGCCACCATCATCAATAAGGTTGATTCGGGAGTATGGAAATTGGTAATCATGCTATTTGCAATGCTAAAATCATATGGAGGAAAGATAAACTTACTAGTCCAGTCGTTGGCAGCTTTTAACTCTTTACCTGCTGAAACGGCCGATTCAATGGCTCTCATTGAAGTTGTACCTACAGCACAAACTCTTCGTTTTTCAGAGATGGCTTTATTTACAATGTCTGCATCTTTTTGCTCAATGATAAACTGCTCAGAATCCATTTTATGTTTGGTTAAATCTTCAACCTCAACAGTTCTAAATGTACCGAGTCCCACATGCAAAGTAACCTCAGCAAAATCAACACCCTTTAATTCAAGGCGCTTCATTAATTCACGGCTAAAGTGTAAGCCTGCAGTAGGAGCAGCAACAGCACCTTCGTTTTTTGCGAAAATTGTTTGATATCTCTCTTTATCTTCGGCTGTAGCTTTACGTTTAATGTATTTAGGAAGTGGGGTTTCACCAAGTATTTCTATGTTTCTACGGAATTCATCGTCTGTTCCATCAAATAGGAAGCGAATAGTTCTCCCGCGAGAAGTAGTATTATCAACAACTTCGGCAACTAGAAGATCATCGTCTCCAAAGTAAAGTTTATTCCCAACTCTAATCTTTCTTGCCGGATCTACCAGAACATCCCAAAGACGAAGTTCACGGTTTAGTTCACGAAGTAAAAAAACTTCAATTGTAGCACCTGTTTTTTCCTTGTTACCGTATAGTCGGGCAGGAAAAACCTTGGTGTTATTCAAAATCATTACATCTTTCTCATCAAAATAACCTAAAACATCCTTGAATATTTTATGTTCAATTGCTCCGGTTTTCTTGTCTAACACCATTAAACGAGCTTCATCACGGATTTCAACAGGGTTATGGGCTATTAATGATTCAGGTAAATCAAATTTGAACTGAGATAATTTCATAATTATTTTAATGTATTTAAGGGCGCAAATTTAGCAAATTAAAACCACAAATCTTTAATCAATCATGATAGAAATTTAACATCTTTTAATTATATTCGTATTTCGTACACCGGCCTGTAACGTTTTTCCGTAAATTTGGTCTAATCTCATATATGATATTTCTCAAACTACTAAAAGAGAGTTTTTTGTTTGCCTTTGAAGCTCTTAGGCAAAATAAACTAAGAACAATATTGTCGTTGTTAGGAATAACAATTGGAATAATGACCATTGTAGGTGTTTTTTCGGCTGTTGATACCTTGCGTAATAATATTCAGAGCAGTGTTGAAAAACTGGGAAGTAACACGATTTATATTCAGAAATGGCCTTGGGTTGGCGGACCGGATTTTCCGTGGTGGAAATATATTAGCAGACCGCAACCATCTTTACGTGATTATAACAAGCTTGCCGAACGACTTCAAAGTGCTGAGGGTATTTCTTTTGAAGTTGGCATTGGTAACAGAACCATTAAATATAGAAATAACAGTATTGAAGGTGCCGAAATTAAAGCTGCATCCCATGATTACTATAAAGTTTGGAAATTTGACTTTCAAGGAGGTCGTTATTTCACAGAAAGCGAATCAAAAAGCGGTAGACCAATCGCAATTATAGGTTTTTCCATTGCAGACGGCTTATTCCCAAATGAAGATCCGATCGGAAAAGTGATTACCGTACTGGGTAGAAAAACTACAATTGTTGGAGTCTTTACTGAGGAAGGGGAGGATATGTTAGGCGTTTCTGCCGATAAAACAGTGTTGATTCCGCTAAACTTTGCTAAAGGTGTTATAAAAGTCGAAGATGAGCGCTACGGCCCGCAAATAACCATAAAGGGAAGAGAAAATATATCAGTTGATGAACTTGAAAGTGAATTGAAAGGAACCATGCGCTCCATTCATAGACTCGGTCCGCAAGATGATGATGATTTTTCCCTAAATAAAACAACCGTATTAACCGCTCAACTCGATCAACTTTTTGGCATCATTGATTTTGCAGGTGCCTTTATCGGTGGTTTCTCCATTTTAGTGGGTGGCTTCGGAATTGCAAATATCATGTTCGTATCAGTAAAA
>JBIHZP010000142.1:0-4118 GCA_044231315.1 Daejeonella sp.
GTTTTAATCTGATTTACAAACATACTGGAAATCGTTTAGATCGATATTTTGATGGAGCAACCTTTAAAACGCTTGAAGCTAATTTAGATGCTTTTAATATCCTTGATGCTTACATCCAGTATAAGCCTAAATCAAATTTAACGCTGTTTACAGATGTTAAAAATGTGCTAAATGAGGATTATGTGGAGTTTGCAGGTTATCAAACCAAGGGACTTAATTTTAATGCTGGCTTTAGGTTGGGACTGTAGTTAAAATTTGATATCATTCAAAGAGCGATGGATTTATCCATCGCTCTTTTTTGTTTATTTCCTAAGGAAAGTTATTAGGAATCAGACCATCCTTAACAGCTTTGCTGATCCCTTATAACCTTTCTAAATAAATGGAGCATAAAAAAACCTGATTGAATTTTCAACCAGGTCTTAAGAAAAATATCGTGATAGTTATTTAGCTAAGGCAGGATATTTTTTAGCTAATAAATAAAAGCTGCTAAATAATACTGCTGAGAAAACTAGGTTTCCTACTAACATATTTCTGAAAAATGGTAGGCCTGCAGCGTAAGAAGTTAGAACTCCTGAAATATTATGTGGATATAAACTTATTGGATAAAAGAAGGCGAAGTTTGTGATTAAATAAAAAACACTTGCGCTTATAAAAGATGCTAGGACAACATTAGTCACGTTTACTTTTTCTCTCAACAGAAAGCCACAAGCTACCATCGCTGTGAAACCAAGGTAAACTAATAGACTAAAACCATTGCCAATGAATAGGTCTGAAATAGCCATTGCTGCTAAGGGCATGATGAATGCTAATCTTTTATTTGAAAATAGTGCCCCCGCAAAAATTGCAAGTGCGCCCACAGCGGTAAAGTTCCATATGTGAGGAATCAAATAGGGTAGGGCACGAGTAGATGCCGCAGCAATTACTAATAGACTTAAAACGAAAAAACGTGGTGTTAGGATATCTTTCATGTTTCAAAAATATAAAAAATTATGATTGCTTTTAGTTTCTGATAAAATATCTAAAAAAGATTACACTTATCATATATTTGGTCTAAATAATATCCCGAATTTTATTTTGTTTTATTATATAAAATATTAATTATCATTTATTTATGAACTTTATATAAATCTTTTATTTAGTTATTAGGTTTAGATTTGATTATACTAATTCTTTCTGGCCAAATTAAATTCTGTTTTAACTCATAAATTATTGATTATCAATAATTTATGAGTTAAATATCATCGTATTTCTTGTATGCTGTATTAAAGTCAGCTCTCATTTCATTAAACCGTTCAGCTGCATTTTTTAAAAAATTATCATTTAAAATCTTAAAAACTCCATCCACTCCATCGGGTACATCTAGTTCAGAAATTTTATAAATTTGTTCAAAAACACCCTTTTCAAGTTTGATTATATATTTCTGATTCATTGAAAATATACTAATCTTACAATCAGGATGTGGTAGTTCTGCAATTACTCTCATTGGTTTTTTACTATAAATAATCTTTGATTTTTGTTAAAGGATCGACACCATTCAGTTTACCGCTACTTGAAATTATTTTAAAACGAGCAAATAGTTCTTCGCTATACCAATCCTCTTTTCGAGTTTTTCTGATTACATCGGCATGCTCCTTTGAACCGTAGGCAAATGCTTTCATCTTCTCCATACTTTCCCAAATTGAAAGGGTGGCTTGCCTAACAAATGGTGCCTCTCCAACTCCAACCGAGTGCAAGTAACCATCCGCTTTTGTCATTATTTGAGCTACTGGATCCACATGTGTCCAAAATCTTTTTAGCTTACTAAAACGTATTGTTGCTCGTGTTAAAACAGCTACCGGCCCTGTGTATTTTGTATCATATTCATTCATTTTAAATGGATCTAGGCCATCCCATTCTCCATGGCTCGCTAATGGCTCAGTTAAAACAGTCCATTCTTCAAAGGCAAAGGTTTTCCACCACCAGGCAATAAATGAATTAGATTTAAATTTTTGAAATTCATCTTCTGAATCCCAAACTGCCATTAGTGCCCATTGTTGCCAGTCTGGTTGAAGGTCGAACGTTCCATTTTTACCGCATCCCATGAGTTTCCAAAACTTACATTCGCTATTTAACCATAAAGGGAGTCGGTGAATTGCCATAGCCAGAAAAGCTATTGGAATGAATAGATGGCGGTAACGCACAACACTAAAAGATACAATCATTTTTGTTAAATATTTTCTTTTAAGAATTCAAAGGTAATTCATCCAAATGTTTTCTTTAGGTCATTTCTTTACTGAAAAATAAATTTCTAGCTAGCTTTTATATCATCCAAATCATAATTTGAGCATTATTTTACATTTTATGCAATTACCTAATTATTTCTTTAGGATGATTATCAATTCAATGCTAATTTTGCACCATGGCTGAAGATCTAAATATCGCAAAAGGAAGTAAAATTGAACAGTATAGCTCATTAATTTCCCAAATTTCTGCATTAATTTCAGGCGAAAGTGACCAAATTGCCAACATGGCCAATGTTTGTGCTGCCTTGAAAGAACAATTTAACTTCTTTTGGGTTGGTTTTTACACGGTTAAAAATAATGAACTTGTTTTAGGGCCCTTTCAGGGACCAGTAGCTTGTACACGTATTCAAAGAGGTAAAGGTGTTTGTGGTTCTTCTTGGGATCAGTCTCGAACACTTATTGTACCTGATGTTGATGCTTTCCCAGGGCATATTGCTTGCAGCTCCGCTTCAAAGTCTGAAATAGTAATTCCAATAATTAGAAAAGGTTCGGTAATTGGTGTTTTAGATGTAGATAGTGCTGAACTCAATAGTTTTGATGAGACTGATGCGCTTTACTTATCTCAGATTTTGGATCTTATTCAATTCTAATTTATTGAAAATTAACTTAGAACGATCAAAGTTTTCCTTTTTTTGTATCTTGATAAAATGAAAATGAAAATATTAGCGGTACTGAATTTATTAGCTTTTGCATTTCATTTGACCTTTTCTTCATTGGTCCAAATGGGAAAACTCTCTAAATTGGATATGGCGCAGACTTCTGCAAAATATGATACTGTTTTTGCCCCCGCAGGAATAACGTTTTCTATTTGGGGAATAATCTATTTAGCACTAATTGCTTTTTCTATTTACCACCTTTATGCTGCCTTTTTTAAAGCTAATACTGAATATAAAAATGTAATTACCAATAGCTTAGGCCTTTTGTTCATAGTGAACAACTTGGCAACTGCCTTTTGGTTATTGGCATGGTTAAATGAAGAACTGTTAATCTCAGTGATATTGATGCTCATTCAATTAATAGCGCTAATTATGATTCATATCAGACTAAATCGATTAAATATAAAATCTACATTTCCCTTTCAATTATTTACGAATATCCCCCTAAGTATTTATTTGGGGTGGATATCAATTGCAACGATTGCCAACATCAGTGCATATTTAAAATTTATAAACTGGACGGGTGGTATTTCTGATAGCTTATGGGTGATTATTTTAATTGCTATTGCAGCTTTGCTATCATTATTTATGGTTTTGGTTCGAAAAAATATTCCTTTTGGATTGGTAGTTTTATGGGCCTTATATGGAATTGTACTCAAGCGCCAACAAGTTAATGCCCTTGAATTTGAAGCAGTTATACAAGCTTCTTTTGTGGCTTTTATAGTCATATTTATCGGATTGATTATCCAAATATCAAAGACTATTAGGCCTGCTAAGGAGTTTTAATTCTTATATTAAGGCCTTGTATATCGCTTTTGATCCAATTTATATTCATCCTCTGCCTGAGGGGCATCGTTTTCCGATGCTAAAATATGAGCTTATTCCTGAACAGCTTATTTATGAAGGACTAATTACTAAAGATAATCTGTTTTCACCGCAGCCAGTATTAGAAGATATTATCCTGCTAAGCCACGAAAAAAGCTATTGGGAGCGATTAAGAGATCTTAAATTAAGTCCCGCAGAAATTAGACGCTCCGGCTTTCCCCTTTCCGTCACGCTGCTTGATCGTGAGTTAAGAATTGCACAAGGCACTATTAATGGTTGTTTGGATTCCTTAAAAAATGGAATTGCATTTAATATTGCAGGTGGCACCCATCATGCTGGATCTAATTGGGCTGAA
>JBIHZP010000014.1:0-13035 GCA_044231315.1 Daejeonella sp.
ATACTCGGCAGAGCTGATTTTATGCTCCAATAAGAGCGTTAATTTACCAGAACTGATATATGGAGCAAGCATCTCCTGTAAAACTGCTAGTGAAACTCTAGGCTCATGACAAAGTGCAGAAACCATCGCATTGCCAGGATTTAACCTCGGTCTCGCCTTTGCAGCATCGGTTAATGGGTAATTATTTTTATAATAATTCCTGACTGCGTTTCGATAGTCTCGGTAAGATTTAGGAGCACCGTGCGTTTCAATCCATGCATGCTCATCAGGAGGAACACCTTGAGAGGTTAACTGGCCACCAATCCAATCGGTTTCTTCGGTCATGATTACCTCTAGGCCATTGCGTAAGGCCGACAAAGCAGCAGAGCAGCCACCAACACCCCCACCAGCAATAATTACTTGTGCATGAAGCTCGGAGACTTTTTGGTCATTAGAATAATTAGATGCAAACGATCGACTTGGAATTGCCGATAATGCCCCTGAAGCTAGACCGCTAGCCCCGAGTCCCGTCAGACTTATAAAACTTCTTCTTTTCATAAATTTTTAGTTTTTGGCTGGTAGCCATTAATGCCAAAAAAAACAATGTATAAATAACATAAAACCGGAATCATAAATGCGATTGCCCATGTTGAATGATCTTTTAAATAACCTTGAGAAAAAGAAACAATGGCGCCACCAACTATGGCGGTCGACAAAATACCTGAAGCTTTAGTGGTGTACTTGCCTAATCCTTGAACAGAAAGAGAGAAAATAATGGCGAACATCACCGAATTGAAGAAACCCACGCCAATCATCGACCAAACTGCCAATGCTCCAGTGGTACTTACTGAAAATATGACCAATAAAATAGCTCCAGAAGCACAGAAAGTGAGCACATGTGATGCTTTTAAAGTTTTTAATACGTAAGAACCGATTAAACGCCCAACAAGCATTCCTCCCCAGTAATAAGAAACATAGGAATTTGCATCTTCAACCCTCATTGTCATGGTATCAGCAATATAATTGGTTAGAAAGGTACCTATTGACACTTCAGCACCTACATAGGCAAAAATGGCCCATGATCCATAATTTAGATTACGGAATGAAAAAAGACTTCTTCTTTCTTCGGGACTAGCGACAGCACTTTCAGCACCTGTACTAATTTTAGGTAATTTTAAATTATAAACGACCAATGCAATACAAATCAAAAGAGCTGAAATACCCAAATAAGGATATTTAACTGCATCGCTTGAAGTCCCCGACTCCTGTAAACGTGAAAGAATATAGTGAGCTCCAAAAATAGGTGCCACGGTAGTCCCAATTGAACCCACAGCCTGAATAAGCGTTAACCTTGAGGAAGCAGTTTCCGCAGGACCCAAAGCCGTGATATAAGGATTTGATGCTACTTGTAAAACGACGATGCCAATTGCCAAAACAAATAAAGCGGCAAGAAAAAGATAATAAAGATGCATATCTGCGGCAGGATAGAATAAAAGTGCACCAATTGCTGCAATGGCAAAACCGAGAACCATCCCGTTTTTATAGCCTATTTTTTCAACAATCATTCCGGCAGGGAAAGACATTAAACCATAAGTCAGGAAAAAATAGAATTGTACTAGAGAAGAATCGGCATAGCTTAGGGTAAAACCCTCTTTAAAAAATGGGACTAAAGTATCATTGAGGCAAGTAATAAAGCCATTCATAAAATACAATACCGCAAGCGAAATGAGTGCAGGCATGTAGTTTTGATTCCCTGTACCCTCAACAGAAACCGCCGAATTATGAGAAGAAATAATTGCCATATTATTTAAATTAGTTTTACAGCCTTTGTTGATATTGATAAAGAATTATTTACCGTATTTTTCTTCTATTTTTTCTAAGGTCTTCCAACACTGATATAATCCGCGTGGCACGTGAAAGCAGCCCTTCCATTTGCCGCCCTTTAGCGGAAGAAGCACCTCTCCCCTACGATTCAGATAGCCATACCACTCGCCTTTTTCGGCGTCTGGGAAATGGGCCCAAGTGTACTTATGCACTTTTTCAAACCAATCCCAACAACGTTGATCGCCTGTATGATAAAAGCCTTTTAACAAGCTAATTAAGGTTTCAACATGCACCCACCATAGTTTTTGATCCCATTCTAATTGCTGTGGCGGATGACCTTTTACATCCATGAAATATAAAATGCCTTCAAATTCCTTATCCCAGCCATATTCCAAAATATTTATCGTGGTATCAACTGCTTTTCTTATTAATGCTTGATCATTTCTGCGTTCGGCGATATCCATGATAAACCACATGGACTCTAAACCGTGGCCAGGATTTACCAAACGACCATCAAAAGAGTCGGAAAATGAACCATCTGGATTTACGTTTTCAAGAATTATTCCAAGATCCTCCTGATAGAAAATATCCATAACAGAATGGATACCATCATTAATTGTTTTTTCAATTAGGTCGCGATCCAAAAGATGCTCCAATTCTAGGACCAAGTTACATAGAATCATGGGCAAAGAAAAGCCTTGCAATGGCCTAGTACCCGGAAATGCTTTCGTATATTTCCCCTTAGGGTCATCCTTTTTACGTAGGATATTATTGAAAGTATCTATGGCAAGCTTTGCATACTCTTCGGTTCCTGTGGCTTTATAAAGCTGAGCAAAAGCCATTGCTGCAAAACAATCCGAAAAAATATTATAGGGTTGTATTAGTGGTTTTCCTTCGCGTGTAAGCGAAAAATAAAAATTACCCTCACTGTCTCGTCCATGTTTTTTCATGAACTCAGCCCCCTGCAGTGCAAAATCAAGCCATTCTTTTTTCCGCTCAACTTGATTGTAAAGCATACTAAAACACCATACTTGTCTGAACTGCAACCAAGCAAATTTATCAGTATCAAAAACATTTCCCTCTCGATCGAGACAAGTAAAAAAACCTCCGAATTCCTTATCACCAGAGTTTTTTAACCAAAAAGGGATCACATCTTTTAGTAGATTGTCTTGATATTTCTCTGCATATTGTCTGTAATTCATGATTTTATTAATAGATTACCTATTCCCATTTTGGGCATATTTTTCTCTAAATAATAGAAAAATTACTAGAAAAGCCAATTCTTTCAATAAAATCAAAGAAATCTAACCTGAAAAAGGGAAAAACCGGACTAGTAATTAATAACTTATTAAAAATCTATCTAAGAAATTAAATTAAAAGAATCGTGTTTAAGAAAATGACAAACAAGCTTATCTTTGTGATAATTAAGCTTTTGATTATTGCATGTAAGCATAAATTTTCCAGCCCTTAAAAGATTTAAAATTAATGGGTTAACAGGGAATATTAGTGGAGAATTATTCTTAGATTGATAGGATGTATTATTACCAGACTGTTTATAAAACTCACAAAGGGCCAATCAGTTTGAGTGTTAAACATTGTGATGATGACCAAAAACGATTTAATATCATGTTTTACATTCGATTTTTAATTTATAATAAACAATCATTTAAATGAAAATTTTTAAACTAATCTTT
This sequence comes from Daejeonella sp., assembly GCA_044231315.1. Lineage (GTDB taxonomy): Bacteria > Bacteroidota > Bacteroidia > Sphingobacteriales > Sphingobacteriaceae > Daejeonella. The sequence goes on from JBIHZP010000014.1 coordinate 3,498, forward strand.
ATCACATTATTGTTAGTAGTAGCCAACAAAAAGGTGCTGGCTCAGGAAGAATCTATCCAAGGACAAGATGTAACAATCACTAATTTTATAGTAAAGGAGAACCTGCTTAAAAATAATAAAATAGCCATTATTGCGACTGATACATTGGACATTCCGATAGAAAGTCTAAATGGAACATTTCAATTTAGCATCAATGGTTTCGGACAAGAATTAAAGTTTAATGATGGTGTGGCGGTGATGACACAGCCGATAAATAAATCAACTTTTATTTATTTAAGGCATGAAAATGAATCTGGCACGCATGGTAAATTGTATTATGTCTATCAAAAAGGAGATAGCGTCAATCCAATAAAAATAAGCTGGTGGGTTTTAGTGATCATTCCACTTATTTTAATAATTTTTGCCGCTCTTTTCAAGAAATTTATTGTGGTGGCTGGTATCCTGTTGATTGGTATTTTTTATTATAATTCTAGCCAGGGACTAAAAATATCGACTTTTTTCGATACGATTTTTGATGGATTGCGAAATTTGATTTAATAAATCAAGCGCGTTCAATTATAGAGCTTAAAAAGGCATTCCAATTCCGAAATTATATTGGACAAAACGGTAAATATCAGGCCGATGTGAAACTTCAAAGTCCCGTTTAAATTGCTTTTTGTTGAAAATATGCTGAATCACATATTGGTCTGATCCAATAAACTGAGGGTCTTTAACTTTAATACCTGCATCGAGTCTAAATACAAAATAATTATAGTCGAATCGTAAACCGGCTCCTACTCCTATTGCCAGCTGACCTAAAAACTGATTAAATTTAAATTCACCACCCGGATTTTCAATAAAATCAGAACTTCTCCAAATATTACCAAAATCTGCAAAGGTTGCACCTTTAACTTTCGCATTGAGAATATTATCGGCAACTTTAAAACGGTATTCAAGATTAGCTTCTAATTTTATCTCTCCAAGTTGATCCAAATTTCGGAGATTACTTCTTAGGGTATCCGCTGTACCTGAAGTACCAAAAATTGCCCTATTGTACTTTCCTGGTCCCAAAGTTCGTGCTTGCCATGCCCTAACACCACTTGACCCACCCGCAAAGAAGTTCTTTTCAAAGGTCAAACGAACACTGTTGCCATAGGGAATACCGATACCAGGGTTAATACGTGCCACCAATTGCTTATCACCACCAAATGAATGGTAATACCTCAAATCAAACTCCGTTTTAACATATTGCTGGTAAGGTATGCCAAAAACTTTTTTGAATCCTTCTTGGTCTTCATTGAAATTTACGATTGAATTTAATAGCGCTAAAGAGTTTCCTGCAGCATCTAAAGAGCCTTTAAAATACAAGAAATTACTATAGGTATTTAACTTGTTTGCATTCAGTGTAAAGGCATATTTACTGCCAAAATTAAAAAACTGACGATCATTCGTTTTTACGTATAATTCGAAGCCCCTTTGAATTAAACTATCTCTTAAAACAGCATCCAATTCTCCCTTTCTAAACTCAATATTTATTGGAGTAAAAGAGTGCAACTTTCGTTTAGTTTCAACCCAATCATAAGTGATAGAGTTTATGAAAACGCGACTTGAAAATGCACCCTTCTGATCAAAAAGCTGGAAGCTACTTGAAATAGTTGTACGAGGCATCCCATTTTTACCCATCGTAGGCACGTTAAATGGTACAAGCAATTTAGGGAAAACAAGATTAGCACCTAATTGAAGATCACGACTAAAAACACGGTCGAATACTTTCTCAGCGCTGTTGGCATCAAAGAAAATTCCATATTTTATTTTTAACTCTAAAAGTTCGGCACCACCAAAAAGATTTCGATTCGTATAGGTATTACCAATATTTAAACCATTACGACCAGAATTGAAGATATATTCACCTTCTAATCTACTACTCATCCTTTTTAAAGGCGTAATGGTATACTTGGGAATAAGTTTAGCCGTACTATCTCCAGCCTTTTGATAATCAATTTTTATGTTCCTAAAGACATTTAAATCATACAAGCGATCATAAGTAATCTCTTCATTATCAATATTATAAAGATCATTTTTCTTTAAAAAGATATACCTAGAAATAGGTTTAGGATTAAATTTTCTAGAGTAATCAATGAAATTAAATTGAGAATCAAGGTTTACTGTATCTACGTTCTGAAAATCTTTTAAACCTGCACTTGTAGTAATTGTTATCTGGCTATTATCGATGAGATAGGTTTGATGCGCAGATTTATTTGGGGGGTTAGCAAGAAATAAACGCAGATTAGCTTCATTATTCTTAAGATTGCTATCCACATCAAAGCGCACAAACTGACGCACATAATCAAAATAACCATGCTGTTTCATCATTTTATAGATTTGTTCACGCTCCAAGGCTAAAGAATCTGAATCAAAACGTTGCCCCTCTTTTATATGTCCAAAACGCTCTCGATTAGCCACATAAAGGGCTTCTGTCTCTGAATCTTCAATAAGATAAGTGATTTTATTGATTTTGAATTCGGGACCAAGATTGGCTGTAAAAACAATTTCGGCTTTTTTGTTCTCAACTTTTAGGTCGCTGCTAACTTTTGCATTAAAATAACCCTTAGTTGCTAAAAATTTCTCGATTTGCAGACGTGAAATTTCCATCAATGAGCTGTCCAGAATGTGAGGAGCCTCACCTATTGCTTTAATTCTATCCGTTCGGTATTTACCTTTTCTGGTATTAAAAATATTGTATAATGCTAAATTTTGTCTAGAATTTGGTCGTATATCATTCTGTACAAAGGTGGAGGCAGTCTCTAAAAATTGTTTATCAATACCCTCTAATTTGACTTTCTTAACTAAAGCTTGATCCTCAGACAAATACCTGGATGCATTGCAAGCAGGAAATATTAAGAACAAAAAGCTTATACTTGTAAGTAAGTAAGCTCGGCAGAGAAGGTATGATTTCAAAGGCTCAAATAAGTTTTATTAAATCTTTACATCAAAAAAAGTTCCGAAAAGAACATCGTCTTTTCATTGTTGAAGGTTTCAAGTCAATTCAAGAGTTTATTAGCTCAAAATACGAAATTGATTCAATCTATCATCTTACAGATGTAATGCCAAAGTTGGGTAAATTATCACAAAATATAAAGTTACATGAGATAAGTCCCGACGAATTATTAAAAATAAGCACTTTAAATGCCCCACAACAATTATTGGCAACTATAAAATTACCTGATCCGGAGGAAATACCAATCGAATCAGTCCGAGGTAAATTTGCATTAGCCTTAGATGGCATTCAAGACCCAGGCAATTTAGGTACAATCATTCGTACTGCCGATTGGTTTGGCATAGAACATATTTTCTGTTCTGAAGATACAGTTGAAGCTTTTAATCCCAAGGTTGTTCAGGCTAGCATGGGATCACTGGCTAGGGTTAAAATATCTTACACTGACCTTAAAAGCCTACTTAGCAAAAAACAATCACCTGTTTATGGCGCATTACTTGAGGGAGAATCCATTTATAAAACAAATTTTGGGAAAGAGGGAATACTTTTATTAGGGAATGAAGGAAAGGGAATAAGTTCAAATCTGATGTCTGAAATTGACTTTCCAGTCACAATTCCACGCTTTGGCAATGCAGAATCTCTGAATGTTGCCATTTCAACTTCAATCTTCTGTTCAGAAATCAGAAGAAATTATTAAAAAATGTTGGGTAGCAATAATAATTTGCTACTTTTGCATTCCTTTACAATAGGTCGGGTGGCCGAGTGGCTAGGCAGAGGTCTGCAAAACCTTTTACAGCGGTTCGAATCCGCTCCTGACCTCAAAAAAAAATTAAATTTAAAACCATGGGTGTTACACGTTTAAAAAGAAAAGACAGAAAAAATAAGACCACTTCTCGTTTAGAGGTTCAATTTTTAAAACTAGGCCGAGACATAGAGATCGGAAGTCGCTCTGCACAATCTGCTAAAAGTCAGGTTAGTAAAAACAATGCAGTTTTAGCTGCAATTGAAGCAGCTGCAAAGAAATAATTCAATTAGAATAAGAATTCAATCCCGATCAAAAATGATCGGGATTTTTTTTATTTTAAAAAATAATGTCCTGCAATTTTTGTTAAATATTACAGAAGACCCTTTAAGATTCTTTTGATAAGAGCTGGTCCTTCATAGATGAAGCCAGTATAAATTTGAATCAGAGAAGCACCGGCTTCAATTTTTTCTAGCGCATCCGCAGCAGAATGGATCCCACCCACGCCAATAATTACAAAAGACTTATTTGATTTTTCAGAAAGGTAACGTATAACTTCCGTAGAACGTTCACTCAAAGGCTTTCCACTTAGGCCGCCGCTTTGATTTTTCAAAGTTGGAGATGAAATTAAGTTTTCTCTGGAAAGAGTTGTGTTGGTAGCTATTACACCGGTAATTTTTGTTTCAGATACAATTTCTATGATATCATCTAATTGAGAATTAGTAAGATCCGGCGCGATTTTAAGTAAGATTGGTCGAGAAACACCATCTTTCATATTTCGCTGTTGCAGAGCATTCAAAATATTTTTGAGCGGCTCCTTTTCCTGCAATTCGCGTAAACCCGGAGTATTTGGCGAGCTAACGTTAACAACAAAATAGTCGACAACATCAAATAAACGATCAAAACACTTAATATAATCGTTTACAGCATCCTCATTAGGTGTTTTTTTATTCTTCCCAATATTTCCCCCAATAATTAAACCTTTACGATCCACTTGTTTTAATCGTGCTGCAACTACATCAACGCCTTGGTTATTAAAACCCATGCGATTAATTAAGCCTTGATCTTGAGGAAGTCGGAACATTCGAGGCTTTTCATTCCCTGGCTGAGGCAAGGGAGTAACGGTACCAATTTCTATAAAACCGAAACCCAACTCAGCAAAATCCTCAATCAAAGTTCCATTTTTATCAAATCCTGCTGCTAAACCTAAAGGATTCTTGAACTTTAAACCCATTACCTCGCGTTCGAGTCGCTTATCTTCGAATTGATAAAGCTTTTTCAATAGGTACTTTACACCCCAAATTTGATTCACTCTTCTTAAACCACCAGTAACTACATGATGGATGTTTTCTGGATCAAATTTAAAAAACAGGGGTTTAATCAATTCATACATATTGCGAAGTTACACCCTTTGTTCGATATTTTCAATTTGCAAAACACAAAACCTATGATCTTAATAAATCCCTTAGTTTAGAAAATACATCTCATGATTTCTCGTTAAACTTTGAAAAATAACCTCTCTAATGAATTATTTTTATCAATTAACAATATTAAATCGTAAGTTTAATCATATTTAATTTCTTTTATAACATGGCTTTAACTGAGCAAATGGAACGTCAGGGTACCTGGCTTTTTAAGTATCGTGGCATTTTACCACTTATTATTTTTGTACTTGGCATATTTTTATTTTACAAAAATGAGACTGAGCCTGAAAATTGGATTCTCAAAGATGAAACACAACAATATATTTACGAATTAGGCTGTCTACTTGTCGCGTTTCTAGGATTTTTCATCCGAGTTTACACCGTAGGATATAGTCGCCCGAACACCTCTGGAAGAAATACCGAAGAACAGGTTGCTGACGAACTAAACACAACTGGAATCTATTCAATGGTGAGAAACCCTCTTTATGTAGGTAATTTTTTCATGTGGTTAGGCATTGCGATGCTCACTGGCAATTTCTGGTTTCTCGTTTCATTTACACTCTTTTATTTCTTGTACTACGAGCGCATAATCTTTACTGAAGAACAATTTTTAAAGAATAAATTCGGAGACACTTATTTAAACTGGGCAAGAAAAACACCCATTATCGTTCCTGATTTCAGCAACTTCAAAAAAACGAGTTATGGCTTTAATTGGAAAAAAGTTTTACGTCAAGAAAAAAATGGCTTTGCAGCTCTACTTATTATATTTTGCCTATTTGATTTAGGAGGTGAATTTGTAAAACTAGAGCATCATTATAATATTGCATTATACATCGCAGGATTAGCCTCTATTGTAATTTATTTTATATTAAAATTCATCAAATACAATACGAATCTACTTCAAGACCCTCAATAACTACATTCCTAGCTTTTCTATTTCAAAGCACTAATCCAAGGTTGATTATTGATTAATAGTCCCACATGCCAAAAAACGGGGTCTACTAATTTAGCAATTCAATAAATTTACAAATCTTGGCAAATCAAAAAGACAAAATAAATCTAGACAAAGTACGCTTTTAACAAAAAATAATCCATAAAATCCGTATTTTGCGGCAAATGATTGCAATAAACAACCTAACGTTCGAGATCGGTGCAAGGGCATTATACGACGAAGCCAATTGGCACATTAAACCAGGAGAAAAAATTGGCCTAATTGGTGCAAACGGCACTGGAAAAACAACCTTATTAAAAATAATTGTTGGAGATTTTGCCCCTACTAGCGGGACCATTTCCATGGCAAAAGACATCAAGATTGGATACTTAAATCAAGATCTTCTATCCTACCAAAGCGACAAGAGCATATTACATGTAGCAATGGAAGCTTTTGAACGTCAGAACCAATTACACACCGAAATTGAAGTACTTCTTAAGAAATTAGAAACCGATTATTCGGACGATTTACTGAATAAATTAAGTGATAAGCAAAACGAGTTTGAAGCCTTAGATGGCTATAATATTGAATACCGAGCTCATGAAATAATGGCAGGTTTAGGATTTAGTGAGGTAGACAGCCAACGTACACTTTCTGAATTTTCTGGAGGCTGGCGCATGCGCGTGATGCTCGCCAGAATACTGCTTCAAAGTCCCGATATCCTTTTACTAGATGAGCCAACCAACCACCTCGATTTGCCATCTATCAAATGGCTAGAATCTTATTTGCAAGCTTTCGAAGGCGCCATTGTTATTGTTTCTCACGATCGATATTTCCTTGACAGAGTAGTAAAAAAGATTGTTGAATCCAGAAAAGGGAAACTAATTCCTTATGCTGGAAATTACAGTTTCTATGTTGGGGAGAAAGGTCTTAGAGAAGAGATTCAAAGCGGCCAATTTAAGAACCAACAAGCCAAAATTAAGCAGGAAGAGCGATTAATCGAACGTTTTAGGGCGAAAGCCAGTAAAGCCAAAATGGCTCAATCGCGAATCAAAGCGCTTGAAAAAATGGAACGTGTAGATGATGTAGATGATGATAATCCATCTGTAAACTTCAGCTTTAAATTTAGCAAGCAGTCGGGAAGGCATGTTGTCCGTATTGAAGAACTTAACAAATCTTATCCTGGTGTTCCTATTGTTAAAAATGCAACAGCAACCATTGAAAAGGGAGATAAAATAGCTTTAATTGGTGCAAACGGTCGCGGTAAGTCAACCGTTCTAAAAATCATTGCCGGTGCCGATAAAAATAATTTTACCGGAATGTGTGAGACTGGACACAATGTGACACAAACATTTTTTGCTCAGCATCAACTTGAAGCATTACACTTAGAAAATACCTTAATTCAGGAGCTTCAGGGATTTGCTCCAAAGCATACCGAGACAGAATTACGATCTATTTTAGGATGTTTCCTATTTACTGGAGATGATGTATTTAAAAAAATCAAGGTCCTTTCTGGAGGAGAAAAATCAAGGGTAGCCTTAGCAAAAGCGCTTACTGCTGATGCCAACTTCCTAATTTTAGATGAGCCTACCAATCACCTTGATATTGCTTCAGTAAATATTCTAATATCAGCACTCCAGCAGTATGAGGGCACATTTATAGTGGTTTCACACGATCGATACATGCTTGATAATGTGGCCAATAAAATCTGGTTCATCGAAGATCAAGAAATAAAAGAATATCCTGGAACCTATGCTGAATATGAAGAATGGAGTTCTAAAAGAGTTTATATCCCTAAAAAAATAGAGGATACTCCAAAGAAAGAGGAAAAGAAAGCAGAAAAGCCAAAAACACCATCGGAAGATAAAAGCAAGGAGATTAAAAAGCTTAATCAAGAATTACAAAAACTTGAAACCGACATTGCAGAGCTCGAAAGTGCTGTAAAAGAGGCGGAAGCAGAACTAAGCAAAGAAGAGGTTTTTACTAACCCTGAAAAACTTTCTGAAGCCAACAGACGCTATCAACAGCTTAACCCTCGTTTACTAAAAGCGCAAGCTGAATGGGAACGCATGGCCGAAAACATCATGGAACTCGAGGGGAGTTAGTTATCCCCCTCTTTTCAGATCTTCTAGGTTGGTATAATAAATGATTTTATGAAAAAAACAATCATTCTAATCCCACTTTTACTGGCTTATTCCCTGTCAATGGGACAGAAAAAAGTGCGTGTTCGACCGCCAGAAACTCCTTTCAACACCATCCGTTATGAAAATAATGTCTACATTCCGGAGATAAAAACTGTTGAATTTTATCATCGAAGTAAGGAACAGTCAATTCCAGTTTATGTATTGGGCAGTAGCGAAAATCTGATTTTAGCGTTCGACGATTTACGTCCGGGGACTAGGAATATGACCTATTCAATTGAACATTGTGATTCTGAATGGAATAGTAGCCGACTCTCTCCTTTTGATTTTCTGGAAGGTTTCACCGAAGACCGAATCAACGATTACCGAATATCCTTCAATACCCTTCAAAAATATACTCATTATGAATTAAGTTTGCCCAATCTGACTGTTAAACCCAAGATTTCTGGCAATTACCTCTTAAAAGTATATGAGGATAATGATTCGCGTAAAATATTAATTACCAAGCGTTTTTTTGTGGTCGACCCCCAAGTATCTATTCTGGCCGAAATCATTCGTTCGAATAATGTTGCATTAAGGAATGAGATGCAAAAAATAAATGTGGTGGTAGAGCATGGTCAGAAAATCATCAATAACCCTTACATAGAAACAAAAATTAGGGTTTTACAAAACGGCAGACAAGATAATGCACAAACTTTAATTCGACCCAATTTCATTAAAGCTAATCAATTGATTTACAACGATATGAATTCGCTCGATTTTAAAGCTGGAAATGAATTTAGACGCTTCGATATTCGGAGTTTACGCTTTAAAACAGAAAGAATAGGAAAAATAATTCAGGACACCGTAAATCACGTTTTTTTGCTGAACGACATTTCAGAAAACCGCTTGGGATATACCTTTATTAATGATGAAAACGGTGCGTTTTACGTTAGAAATTTGGATGGACGTGATCAAAGAACAGATGCTGATTATGTAACAGTCCACTTTTCTTTATCAGAAAAAAAACCACCTAATAATGGAAATCTATATGTGGTTGGTCAATTTAATGATTATCAACTCATCAATAGATTAGCTTACGATGAATCGAGAAATCGCTTTATTGGATCCGTATTTTTAAAGCAAGGGTTAATCGACTATCACTATGCATGGCTTGACGAGGACGGTAAAAGTAGAGACGACGTCTTTTTCGACGGCTCACATTTTGAAACAGAAAACAATTATCAAATATTTTTTTACCATCGCAAACCTGGCTCTCGCTGGGATGAATTGATTGGCTACTCTCAAATTAATAGTACCCGTAGATAGTAATTAGATCGCTTCAGA
>JBIHZP010000143.1:0-4078 GCA_044231315.1 Daejeonella sp.
GCTGATGATGTTTCAAGTGATCCTTCAAACGATTTGAAAGTCCCAGTTACTGTTGAAATTACTAAGTGCTTCACCTTAAAGTGAACTTCCGAATGCATTGGGTCAATAAGCCAATTTGTTTTTATAACTGAATCCATGTTTAATATTTTTTTAGGTTATTTATTTATTCTAGAATGCAAATATACTAAAATAGATGTTTAAACATGTAATTTAACAATCATTTATTTTTTTGAGAAAAAAGATGATGATGGTGGAAAAAAGAATCCTCGACCAATTAAAATGTGAAAAAGATTAAATAATTTTTTAGTTTTTCTTAAGCTTAAAATACCAGATAATCTCCCCCTATTTGAAAGGACTATTTAATGATATCTATGGAATAATTAATTTCCACTCCCCCGGCAACGAGCATATCATGTACCGAGCAGTATTTTTTAACTGCTAATTCGGCGGCGCGTTCGGCTTTGGCGGGATCAATATCCCCCTTGAGGGTAAAAGACATATTAATTTTAGTAAAAATCGGCGGCAATTCCTCTCTACGCTCCCCTTCCACACTTACCGAAATATCCTGAAGATCTTGCTTTTGTTTCTTTAAAATTGAAACTAAATCTAATGAACTACATGAAGCTAAGGCCATCAAAACCATCTCCATTGGCCTAACGCCTAATCCCTCGCCGCCAATTTCTGGTGAACCATCAATATGAACCTTAATGTTTGATGAAGGTGCCGATGCCTCAAAGTGCACTGCATCATTTACTCTCTTTAATTCTACTTTCACGATCTTCTATTTTTTCAGGCAATTTAAAGAATTTAATTTATTCTGCACTCCCACGAAACCTCCTTGTAGCAAGAATAGATTAGTGCAAGGTTCAATCAAAATAACACTCAAATTCAGTTTATTATACTGATGTGAATCAAAAGCACTCCTTTGCTAGTACTAAGATTGATCAAGTGCATTTGTTAAATCATTGAGAATATCATCAATATCCTCTAATCCAACAGAAATACGAATGCTCCCCGAAAAGATTCCAATTTGAGCACGTTCAGCATCACTTAATTTGGAATGTGTGGTGGAAGCCGGATGAGTGGCGATGGAGCGAGTATCTCCCAAATTTGGCGATAACCGGATCATTTCCAAGGCATCCATAAAACGCTTTGCGCGATCAAAACCACCCTTAACAATGAATGTAACTATTCCACCACCTTGTTTCATCTGGCGTTTTGCCAATTCATATTGGGGATGCGATGGAAGGAAAGGGTACCTGACCACTTCCACTTCCGGATGCTGCTCCAATGTTTCTGCTACTTTCATTGCATTACTACAATGCCTGTCCATACGTATAGCAAGGGTTTCAAGGCTTTTAGAAATAGTCCATGCATTGAAAGCCGACATGGCCGGTCCCGTATGCCTAATAAAAAACATGAGCTCCTTCATCAAATCTTTTCGTCCAACCACCACTCCACCAAGTACCCTGCCTTGTCCATCCATGTATTTTGTTGCCGAATGACTCACTAAATCGGCCCCAAAAAGAATAGGTTTTTGCAGATATGGTGTTGCGAAACAGTTATCTACATTCAGGATAAAATTATATTTTTTCTTCAGCTGACCCAACCATTCCAAATCCACCAGCTCCAAACCAGGGTTTGAAGGTGTTTCAAGAAATACCATCTTGGTCTCGGGACGTAAAGCTGATTCAAAATCTTCAGGCTTGGAGGCATCAACATAGGTGGTTGTAATTCCCCAGCGTGGCAATAGTTGTGTAAAAAGCTGATGTGTAGACCCAAATATGGAACGAAAGGCCACAATATGATCCCCACTTCGCAATAAACCGGCGATAGATGCAAATACCGCTGCCATTCCCGAAGAAAAAGCTAAGCCAGCTTCAGCACCCTCAAAATCGCGAACCTTCTCAATAAATTCAGTCGTGTTAGGATTAGAATAGCGCGAATAAATATTACCTTCCATCTCTTCAGCAAACATTGCTCTACCATGTTCCGCATCATCAAACACAAAACTGGAGGTTAAATATAAAGGCACAGAATGCTCTCTGTTAGATGAACGTGGTACTTGGGTCCGGATTAGTTTAGATTGCTCTTTCATTATAATGGAGATTTAAGGCTAAAATACTCAATAAAATAAAAACGGTCCTATTATTCCTCAAATCTTGATTAATTGAAATTCTTCTTATAAATTAATGAAAGGATTTTTTCGGAATTATATTCTATGTTAATGAATCTTAAGCGAAGATTGCTCACCTTTTTCTATCAATTCACTCTTTTTAAGCAATTTACTGACCCTTAGCAATAAAAACACAGAAACAATCGACAAAAATACGATGATATAGCCTAAAGTGTCGTAATGTTCTAGGGGACTAAATTTATCTTTTTGCACAATGACCAAACCTCCAAATGCCGCTGCTAATCCGCCAGCAAATTGCTGCAATGAAGCATTAATTCCCATAAATGCACCTCGATCTTGTTTTTCGGGCAAGGCGGAACTCATGGCTACTGCAGGCACCATTCTGCTCATAATTCCGACCATGAAACCTAAGTTCATGACAATCACAATCCAAAAGGCTACGGGACCAAGATTGGTATAAATAATCACCACAATGCTCAGTAAAATAGAGGCAATGGTAAAAATGGTGAACTTATCGTAACGGTCACTTAATTTTCCGATGATGGGCATAATCATCAAGGCAGTAATCCCAGAAACCATGTATAAAATTGGGAGTTGCTGCGTACTAACCTGAAGGTTATTAATGGCGAAAGCACTTCCCCAGGGCATCATCATAAATCCACCTAATGAAAGGAAGGAAGTAGCCAAAAATCCGATTCTATATTTTTTCTGGGATAAGGTATGCCATAGATGCGCGAAAGCATTGCGCTCAGATTTAATTTTGAGATGCTCATTTACTGGCTTGAGTTTCAGTTTAATGAATAGCCAAATACCGCTCGCTAAAACTACAATCATAAAAAACGGCGAAGCCCAGCCCCAATAATTAGCGATGTATAAACTAATTGGAATCCCCAGAACCTGACTCGCCCCAAAACCCATTTGAAGATAGCCAATTACCCTTCCTCTTTTTTCAATTATGAATAAATCAGTAACGATTGCCATCGATATGGAGCCGATTACCCCGCCAAATAAACCTGTCACAATTCTTGCAGCTAAAAGCTGAGGATAGCTTTCTGCCAAGCCACAAAAAAGCGTTCCTCCAATAAAACCCACATAAAAAAAAAGCAATAATTTTTTTCGGTCAAACCGATCGGCGAAACCAGCAGTAAGTATGCCTGAGATGCCCGCACTAAATGCATAAGCGGAAACACTTAAGCCAAATTGAGTGGTACTAAGTCCCATAGATTTCATCAACATATCTCCCAAAGGTGACATGACCATAAAATCAAGAACTACCGTGAATTGTGTTAAAGCCAAAAGAACAACAACAAAAATTTCGTAAGCCGAAAGCTTCAAGGTATTTAGCGGTTTCTCATTGCTTAGGGACATGATATGAATTGATTTTTTAGAAAAATATCTGCAATATACGCTAAAAAAGGCTTTTTCATTTCCAGCAAGTCCATAATTGGCAATTTGCAAACTATTAGATAAGCATCCTTGCAGACTATGCCTAATTAAATAATTATACTATATTTAATCAAACCCTTTATCATGAATAGAATTATAATATTCCTATTTCTAAATTGCCTTAGCAACAGCCTTTTCGCACAAGATCTGAGTCCAAAAAAAGAGAAGGTCCTTTACTATGGAAAAGAGCATTTTATCATTGAAGGAAGTGGAATCCCAGAAAATGAAAAGGAAAGCCCCTACGATAGACTAGCCCTATCATCGAAAGATAAAGTTAGAAAGGCAGTCTGGGATCTATCCAAGAATTCGGCGGGGATTACGATTAGATTTTTTTCAAATTCCAGTCAGATAAGGATCAAATGGGACTTATTAAATGATACCCGCATGAACCACATGGCCGAAACAGGCATTAAGGGTGTAGATTTATACATGCGCATAGATGGCGAATGGAGATATGTGAATACCGGAAAACCGAGTGCAAAAAATAATGACGCT
>JBIHZP010000144.1:0-4067 GCA_044231315.1 Daejeonella sp.
AATCATAGATACATAAATTAGTAGGCTCTATATGAAAATTGCGATTAAAATAGGTTTTGTCGCCATGGTGCCTTTCACGGATAAAATTGGCGAGAATACCTAAATAACCTAATTCAGCCTTTTCATAAAGGAATACACCTTCATCAAAGGTTATACGTTGGTTAGATTTAACCTTTTCAGCAATAAGTTTTAGCTCAGTAGAAAGGCTTGAATCACGTATTAGCAGTTCTAATTTTGTCTCAGCGTTCATTTTAATATTTGTACAAAAGTACAATTTTGTACATGATTCAGTATCATTTCCATGTAAAAGCATTAATAAAACAAATGTTTTAAATTAATTCCTCTTAAATGTTTAATAATTGTTCAAATAGGGTGTCTTTTTTTAATCTTTAATTATCTTGGGGCTGAATTTCTAGTGAAAATTAAAATTGATTGATTATGAAAATCGAAACCATCGCTATCCATGCAGGTAATTCTATAGATGAGCATACTAAAGCGGCCATTCAGCCAATAACCTTGTCAACTACATTTGAGCGAGGAGAAGATGGAGAATATCCAGGTGGTTATGTTTATTCGAGAGCGGATAATCCCAATCGAAAGTCGCTCGAGAATGTGATTGCCCAACTAGAAGGTGCAGCATCAGCGGCAGCTTTTTCATCAGGTAATGCAGCTGGTGGTGCGGTTTTTCAGGCCTTGGGCCCTGGAGTACATATTATCGCTCCAGATGATATGTATCACGGACTTCGAAATCAATTGTTGCAAGTTTTTCAAGGAATAATTGAAGTTGATTTTATTGATTTATCCAATCTAGAAGACGTAAAAAAGGGGATAAAGAGTAATACCAAATTAATATGGATTGAAACGCCTTCAAATCCTTTGCTAAAAGTTTGTGATATTCAGGCAATCGCTCAAATTGCTAAGGAAAATGAAATACTGGTAGTTTGCGACAATACATTTAGCACTCCGATGCTGCAAAGGCCATTGGAATTGGGCTGCGATCTTGTGATGCATTCAACCACAAAGTATTTGGGTGGCCATAGTGATGTAATTGGTGGTGCTTTGGCAACGCTAAAGGATAACGATTTTTGGAAAAAAATAAAGAATGTTCAAGTCCTTTCAGGTGCTGTCCCTTCCCCATTCGATTGTTATATGACGGTTCGTGGAATTAAAACCTTGCCCTATAGAATGCGTGCTCACAGCGAGAATGCGAATCAAATTGCAATCTTCTTAAATTCTCACCAAGGAGTGGAAAAGGTTTTTTACCCTGGATTAGCAGATCACCCTGGTCATGACATTGCAAAGAAGCAAATGAGTTCTTTTGGAGGAATGTTATCCTTTTTAGTAAAAGGTGGGTCAAATGAGGCAAGAAAATTAGTTAATTCAGTTAAAATTTTTACTCAAGCTACTAGTTTGGGTGGTGTTGAAAGTCTGATAGAGCATAGAGCTTCGGTTGAGGGACCAGAAACCAAGACTCCACAAAATTTAATTCGGGTTTCTGTTGGTCTAGAAAATCCAATAGATTTAATTGAGGATTTAAATCAAGCTTTTGCTAAAATATCTTAAGTTTAATTCTCTGATAATCAGTAGTTTATAATTTAAATAAAATTAAATTTGGTTTGAACCCTATTTTGAGCATATATTTGAAATATTATTTGGTGGAAACATCAATCTGTCTTCAATAAATTCATTTATTGATTTATACAGAAGTGGCGAGAGATCAGGCTCTATGACCCACTGACAACCCCCCGATCGGTTTCGGGGAAGGTGCCAATTCCTGTCCCGCAAGGGAAAATATAAAAACAAATTAAAATGAAAAAAGAAACCCCCCAGTTCTCTTTATTTCCGCAGCAGGAAATAAAAACCAAAATCCAACTTATTCTTGGTTCAACACGCTACATGGTTAATTCTATGTGTATGCGATGTATGAATCGTTGATAAGGAAATTCCAAGAAAGCTTCTTCAATTTTCTTAATCAACGCCTGAAACGAGCTTGGCTCACATGCTATTAATCTAATTTTTTAAAAAAAAATCTAACATCACATTATTATGTCGTCACAAAATTTAAAATTTGAAACATTACAATTGCACGCTGGTCAGGAAGTAGATCCAACTACTGGTTCAAGAGCAGTACCCATTTATCAAACAACCTCTTATGTATTCAAAAGTTCGGAGCATGGTGCAAACCTATTTGCTTTGAAGGAATTCGGGAATATTTATACACGTTTGATGAATCCAACTACAGATGTATTTGAGAAGCGTATTGCAGCCCTTGAGGGTGGCGTTGCTGCTCTAGCAGTATCATCGGGTCAGGCTGCTCAGTTTATTGCCTTGAATAATATTTTACAGGCAGGGGACAACTTTGTAACCTCGTCCTATATTTATGGTGGTTCATATAATCAATTTAAAGTCGCATTTAAGCGATTAGGCATTGAGGCCCGCTTTGCAAAGGGCGATGATGCTCAAAGCATTGCATCCTTAATCAATGAGAAAACAAAAGCAATTTATGTTGAAACTATAGGTAACCCGAGTTTTAGCATTCCCGACTTTGAGAAGATTTCTGATGTTGCTAAAAAGTTCGACCTGCCGCTAATTGTAGATAATACATTTGGTGCTGCAGGTTATTTATTTAGACCATTAGAGCATGGTGCCAACGTTGTTGTTCAATCGGCCACAAAATGGATTGGTGGGCATGGGACTAGTATTGGTGGGGTAATTGTTGATGGTGGCAATTATAATTGGGGAAATGGAAAATTCTCTCAATTTACTGAGCCTTCTGAGGGATATCATGGTTTAGTTTTTAACGATGTATTCGGCACAGGTGGTCCTTTTGGCAATATTCAATTTATTATTCGTGCACGTGTTGAGGGCTTACGTGATTTCGGACCTTCTCAATCTCCATTCAACTCATTTTTATTATTGCAAGGTATAGAAACACTGTCTCTTAGAGTTCAGCGACATGTTGACAATGCACTTGAGTTAGCAAAATGGCTTGAAAATCACCCACAAGTAGATAAAGTACTATATCCCGGATTACCAAGCAGTCCCAATCATACACTAGCCAAAAAATATCTCAAAAATGGTTTCGGTGCCGTTCTATCTTTTGAAGTTAAAGGCGGAAAGGAAGCAGCCATAAAGTTTGTTGATAATCTAAAGTTAATTAGTCATTTAGCAAATGTAGGTGATACCAAAACCTTAATCATTCAGCCAAGTGCTACCACACATCAGCAGTTAAGTGAGTCAGAGCAAATTGCTGCTGGAGTACAACCTTCGTCTTTGCGAGTATCTGTTGGAATAGAACATATTGACGATATTAAGGCTGATTTGGAACAAGCTTTTGCTTCAATTAAATAATTAATCTTGTTTTACATTCCTGGAAATTTGTTTTCAGGAATGTTATTTTATTATGAGTACAGAAAATATTTATAAGAATAAGAATTCTTTTAGCCTTGAGAATGGTAAAAAGATTAAAGATTTAGAAATTAAGTATCATACTTATGGGACTCTAAATTCTCAAAAAGATAATGTGGTCTGGGTTTGTCATGCCTTAACAGGAAGTTCCGATGTTTTTGATTGGTGGAGGGGACTATTTGGTGAAAATAGATTATTTAATCCTCAAGATCATTTCATTGTTTGCGCTAACATTCTGGGTTCACCTTACGGAACAAGTAATCCCTTAAGTACTGATGCCACAACAGGCCTGCCCTATTATCTTTCATTTCCTGAATTTACTGTTCGCGATATGGTCGCAGCTCATCAATTGCTTGCAGATCATTTGAATTTAAAGGATATAGAACTACTCATTGGTGGATCTATTGGTGGACAACAAGCTATGGAATGGGCAATTTTAGATCCTAAAAGAATAAAAAAGCTTGTATTAATAGCAACAAATGCACAACACTCACCTTGGGGTATTGCTTTCAATGAAAGCCAGCGATTAGCCATCAGTTCTGACCGTACATTTTACTCCCAATCGCACGATGGAGGAAGTAAAGGTTTGAAAGTGGCTAGAAGTATTGCTTTGCTTTCTTATCGGACTTATGGGACTTATGCATCTACCCAGTTGGAGG
>JBIHZP010000145.1:0-4049 GCA_044231315.1 Daejeonella sp.
TTGGCTCCATGATCAGAGAAATTGGCTTCACCAAGGGCATAAAGTCCTTTTACCGTTGTTTGTAAGTTATAATCAACCCATAAACCTCCCATTGTATAGTGTACTGCAGGGTAAATACGCATGGGCTGCTTGTATGGATTTTCATCAGTGATCTGTTGGTACATATCAAAGAGGTTTCCATATTTTGCACGAACGGCATCTTCACCTAAGCGACTAATCGACTCGGCGAAATCAAGATAGACTGCAATACCAGAAGAACCCACACCGCGACCTTCATCAACAATTTCTTTGGCATTACGTGAAGCAACATCACGAGGTACTAGGTTACCAAATGCAGGGTATTTTCTTTCTAGGAAATAATCGCGATCATCTTCTTTAAGATCGGTTACTTTTATTTCACCCTTACGCAATTTTTCGGCTAACTCTTTTGTTTTAGGAGCCCAAACTCGACCATCATTTCTCAATGATTCCGACATTAAGGTCAGCTTAGATTGGTGATCACCAGTTACGGGGATACATGTAGGGTGTATTTGAGTAAAACATGGATTAGCGAAATAAGCACCACGCTTATGTGCCTTCCATGCTGCAGTAACATTACATCCCATAGCATTAGTAGAGAGATAAAATACATTACCATAACCACCAGTACATAATAGTACGGCATGAGCTGCATGAGTTTCAATTGCACCAGAAATTAGGTCGCGGGTAACAATTCCCTTTGCTTCCCCATCTACAGTAACCACATCCATCATTTCATGACGGGTATACATGGTAACCTTACCTAAATTAATTTGACGATTCAAAGCAGAGTAAGCACCTAAAAGTAATTGCTGTCCTGTTTGACCACGAGCGTAAAAGGTACGAGAAACCTGTGAGCCCCCAAATGAGCGGTTATCGAGCAAGCCCCCATATTCACGTGCAAATGGAACACCTTGAGCAACACATTGGTCGATAATATTTACCGAAACCTCAGCTAAACGATAAACGTTCGCTTCTCGTGCACGATAATCTCCACCCTTAATGGTATCATAAAATAAACGATAAACACTATCGCCATCATTTTGATAGTTCTTTGCACCGTTTATACCACCTTGAGCAGCAATGGAATGTGCTCTCCTGGGACTATCCTGAAAGCAAAAAGCCTTAACATTATAACCCAATTCTGCCAGAGAAGCTGCTGCAGAAGCTCCAGCCAAACCTGTACCAACAACAATAACCGTATACTTACGCTTATTTGCAGGGTTAACCAGCTTAAGGTTAAATTTGTGTTTGGACCATTTCTCGGCTAAAGGGCCTTGTGGAATTTTAGCATCTAATTTCATTTCAGAAATTTATTTAAAACCCAGTTTCCCGGGTATTGTGTAATCTTATTTAAAGAAAAAGTATAAAGGCATTGCAGCAAATGCCAATGGAATTAATACCCCAAAGACCCAAACACCTAAAAAGCGGATAATTGGGATTAATTTGCTGTTGTTCCAACCAATGGTTTGGAAGGCACTCTTAAAACCGTGAATTAAGTGAAAGGATAAAGCAGCCATTGCAATCACATACAATAAAACATACCACCAAGTTTGAAAGGCTTTATTCACCACCTTGTAAAGATCTTTAGAAACTACAATTCTTTTACCTGCCTGAACATCAACAACTTCTGAGTGGACAAGAAGTTTCTCACTATAGGCCACTTCTGAAACTTCGATGACAGAGGGATCGCTAAGACTGATTTTATATTCCGCATATGGAAGCTCAGCATTGTGATATTTCCACCAGAAATCCCCCATATGAACCACGATGAAAACTAGTAAGATAGTTCCAAGAATTCCCATGTTTCTAGATGACCAGGGACTATTTTGACTTCCTTTTTGAACGGCGTATGCTACGGGGCGTGCTTTTTTGTTTCCTGCAGTCAGCAATAATGCATAAACAGCATGAATAATTATAGAAGCGTACAACAAATAGGAAACGATTTTTATCGGACCAAAATGTGTCATGAAATAGGCGTAGGCGTTAAATGCCTGTCCATCATCGTCCTTAAACAACTGTAAATTTCCAACTAAATGTACTACGAGAAACGTACATAGGAAAATGCCTGTAAGGGCCATTACGAGTTTTTTTCCTAAAGAAGATGAGAACGTTTTTGTGAAATTGCTCATTACCTTTTAATATTATATTATTCAGAGAGCAAATTTATCATTATATGAGAAAAATCACGCAGTTAAATGGCTTGCTCACTAAGAATTTATCTATTTAGAAACAATCTAATTTAGATAGAGGAGCTTAAACTTAAATTTTTCGCAAAACATATCGCCTAGCATTTAAATTGATCCCTAATCTTGAAAGAATTAAAAACAAAAAATGCCTTCCTAAATTATTAGGAAGGCATTTTTAAATTAATATTTTGAGTTACTTCACTTGAAATTGATATCTTATTTGCATACCATCAGGGCTTATTGCATTTATAGTTGCCATGTTGTTTCTACCTGAAGCAATGGCAGATTCAATGTCCTCAACTTTAGCAATTTGACGACCGTTTATAGAGATAATAACCGTTCCTTGAGCAACATCAAGCTGATCGAAAAAACCGCCCGGCTTTACACTGCTAACAACAACACCCGTATTTATTTTATATTTCTTTTTAAGGACATCAGTTAATGGTGCGAAGCTAGCACCAAGATTTTTATCTGCAGCACCAGATGAACCGCTGCTAGCTGTTTTCACAGAGTCCTCACCTTTTAAGGTGACTGTTGTTAATGAAGATTTTCCATCTCTTAAATAAGTTAATTGAACTTTATCACCAGGGCCAAGACGACCGATACGTTCTTGTAAATCGGATGGAGAAAGTATCTGAGTACCATCCACCTTAGTAATAATATCTCCTTCTTTTAATCCTCCTTTATCGGCGCCACTTCCAGGAATAACTTCATTCACATAAAGTCCGTTAATCTCTGAAACACCAAAACGTTTAGACTGCTCCGCATCCAAACCAGTAAAATTAATACCGATATAACCTCTACGCACAGATCCAAATTCCTTAAAATCATTCAATACTTTTTTGGCCAAGTTAACTGGAATAGCAAAACCATATCCTTCATAACTACCACTCTGAGAAGCAATAGCTGCATTTACACCAATCAATTCACCCTTTGTATTGACCAAAGCACCACCACTATTTCCACGATTAATTGCCGCATCCGTTTGAATAAAGGATTCAATTGCTGTTCTAGCCTGTGGCTCACCATTATTATTTTGATTATTACCTTGATCTAGGATACCAATTTGTCTTCCCTTTGCACTAACAATACCAGCGGTAACGGTTGTATTTAATGCAAATGGATAGCCAACTGCCAATACCCATTCGCCAACACGAACATTATCGGAGTTGCCCAATTTCACAATCGGGAAACCCGAGCCATCTATTTTTAACAGTGCGAGGTCGGTATTGGCATCCCTACCAATAATCTTTGCCACAAAAGCACGCTTGTCTGGTAGGATGACATCAATTTTATCCGCATCATCTACCACATGATTATTAGTAACAATATAACCATCTTCAGATATAATTACACCAGATCCTGATCCTTGTGCTGGTCCCTGAGGGCGTCGTCTACCCCCAAAAAAATCTTCAAAAAGATCTTGCATCTGATCTCGTCCCGAATTACCTTGACTAGAATTACTATAGGTAGTCTTAATGTGCACCACCGCTGGGGTTACCATAGCAGCAGCAATAGTAAAGTCAAGCTCACCAGACGATGAATTGATTGTTGGAGATGGATTGTTTGTAAAATATACCTTTTGTTTTTCTTCAAAAGTACCTCCACCCTGAAATTTAGTTTCAATCAATTTATACGACCCGATAGCAAAGACCCCACCTAGGCAGGCTGTCAAAAAAGTTACACCAATCTTGTTCATATATTCAGTTTATATTTTTAAAATTTATAATATTATTTATCTCAAAATTAATACCAGTTAAACGCATTAACAATAATTTCAATATCCTTTTTGTGTTAAAAAATGTTAAATGTATTTTCACAGTACTTATTAATAGCAAACGG
>JBIHZP010000146.1:0-4047 GCA_044231315.1 Daejeonella sp.
TACATTATCCCTGTTCCGGCAGAAAGTGGGTCAACAGCATTCAGTTCCTTACCAAATTCAGGTGAGAAGGTAACTAAAACGCCAACAACAAACCACAAAGGGATACCTATCAAAATGCAGCTTAAATACTTTTTAAATCTTTTGGCGTCAGTAAATAACATGAAAATATTCCCGCGACTTACGCCATCACTTTTTAGATTCTTAAACATGCCCGATTCAACAAGGCTCACACGCATAGCCAATAACATCAATCCCATTACCCCACCTATGATATAAGAGGTTTCCCATGCATAATTTTCGCCAATAATGGCTGCTGCTACTGCACCCATCAATCCAACACCCGCCACGATCATTGTTCCATAACCACGATTCTCTTTACTCATTGTTTCAGTAACTAAAGTTATTCCAGCACCTAGCTCACCTGCCAGACCAATTCCAGCAATAAAGCGCACCACAGCATAAGCTGGAACGGATGTCACGAAGCCATTAGCCAAATTAGCGATAGAATAAAGTAAAATAGATCCAAAAAGCACACTTATTCTTCCTTTTTTATCACCCAAAATACCCCATAGAATACCACCAATAAGCATTCCGAGCATCTGGCTATTAATTAACATTGCTCCAACATCTAATAAATCACTGTCAGGAACACCCAGTCCCTTTAGACTTTTAATGCGAATGACGGAAAAAAGAATAAGGTCATAGATATCGACAAAATAGCCTAGAGAGGCCACCATGACAATTAATCGAACATTTTTTTTATTTGCAGCAATCTGATCCATTTTAAAATTTTGAAACGACAATCTACAAACAAAATTGAAAAACAAGAAAAAAGCTTTGATTCCTTATTTTAAGATAGAGCATCAATGATAATTTTATTTATCAAGGCAATTTAAGATATTTACAAAAATGAAGGTATCAGAGAACATGCTTAAGTGGGGAATGAGATTTTACCCTCCCCTATTTTTTCAAAGAATTTGGGTAAAAAAGTTTGAAAAAGATTTCTCGGGTGTAAAAGTTAAAATTTTCAAAAGTTTTTTAAACCTAAATTATAACCGATCTATTTTTGGCGGAACCATCTTCAGTGCATCAGATCCATTTTACGCCTTACTATTCGATCAAATTCTTCAAAGGAATGGCTTAAAATGTCGTGTTTGGCTTAAAAGTGCAAGTATAAACTATTTAAAACCAGGGAGAACAAATTTAGAATTTACCATTGCACTGAGTGATGAGGAAATTTCTGAAGCCATACTGACCCTAAAAACGGCTGGAAAGTTCGTAAAAGCGTATCCCATTAATATGTACAATTCAGAAGGCGAACTGTGCGTTACAGTAATCAATGAAGTCTATGTTCGGAACCTTTTCAAAGGCGAAGAACAAAGCATTGCTTATTAATAAAATGAATGTCAGAAAGTTAATTTTTGAAGGCGAAGGACAATCCTTGGATTTCAAAAAAAGGATTACAAGCTGTGAAAAAATAGCGAAAACAATGGTTTCCTTTGCCAATAACAAGGGTGGACGTTTGTTGGTAGGTATTTCTGATGATGGCACGGTTAGCGGACTAAAATCGGAGGAAGAAGATAGATATATGCTTACGAGAGCGGCAAATCTATTCTGCAAACCTGCTTTAGAACCATTATTTGAAGAGGTTTATCTCGATGATAAACTCGTGCTCGTTGTTGAAATAAAAGAAAGCACCACAAAACCACATTATGCCCTCGGTGAAGATAAAAAATGGTGGGTCTATTTTCGTGTTAAGGATAAAAGTATTCTTGCAAGTAAAATAGTGGTAGATGTGTTAAAACGAGGAAACAGTGAACTCGGGGTGTTTTTGGAGTATTCTTCAAAGGAAAAAGCATTGCTGGAGTACCTTGATAAAAATGAGCGAATTACCAGTCGGCAATTTAGTGAATTATTAAACTTATCGCGAAGAACAACCCACAAAATCCTCGTTAATTTAGTCTTATCGGGTGTAATAAAACTTCATACTACGGATAAAGAAGAATATTATACAGCTTCCTGATAATTGTCCGATAAAATTACACCTTTGCAGAACATTTATTTAAGAGATTAATTGAAACGCATTTACCTAAAATACAAGCCGCACTATCAAAGCAATTTGACCTTAGCAATTCCCGTTGTCATTTCACAATTAGGGCATACGCTAGTCCATACGGCCGATAGCGTTATTGTAGGGCACTTCGCTGGGACAATTCCACTTGCAGCTGTCTCACTCGTAAATAGCATTTTTATTGTTATTTTGGTAATTGGCATCGGACTGTCTTACGGATTAACACCGCTAATTGCTCAGGAAAGTGGAAAGAAGAACTTCAAAGAATGCGGCCGACTTTTAGCCAATAGTTTATTAATCAATATCATAGCTGGATTTTTCTTATTTATATTAATTTATTTTGGTTCGCTGTTGGTCATCGACAAACTGGGACAATCGCCGGAAGTAGTGGCTCAAGCAAAGCCCTATTTAGGATTACTTGGTTTTTCTATTGTCCCATTGATGGTATTCATGACTTTTAAGCAGTTTGCTGAGGGATTAGGATTTACAAAACAGGCGATGATGATATCCTTATGGGGAAATGCCTTAAATATTTGCTTGGGGGTTATATTTGTTAAAGGTTTATTCGGAATTGAGCCAATGGGCGTTAATGGTGTTGGCTGGAGCACTTTAATCGACAGATCAATTATGGCTATAGTAATGGCCATTTATGTCATCAAGTCAAAGCATTTCCGCGTTTATTTGAAATCATTTACAGTAAGATCAATTAGTAAGATACGATCAATGAATATTCTGCGTATTGGAACTCCAGTTGCAATGCAATATACTTTTGAAGTAAGTGCCTTTAGCGGTGCTGCCGTTCTGATTGGCACCATCGGGGCTGTTGAACAGGCGGCGCATCAGGTTGCGATTAACCTAGCCTCCATGACATATATGATGGCAGGTGGGATTTCGGCTGCAGCGACGATTAAAACAGGAAATAATTTCGGGAAAGAAGATTTCATGAATCTTCGTCTCTCAGCTATTTCGAGTTATCACATTGTGTTAATTTTTATGGCGGTAGCGGCTTTGCTATTTGCGGGTTTAAATCAATATTTACCCATGATTTACACTTCAGACAAAGCAGTTATAAGCATTGCTGCTCAATTACTTATCATAGCAGGTTTCTTTCAATTATTTGATGGAACCCAGGTAGTAGGTTTGGGGATTTTAAGAGGATTGGGCGATGTAAATATTCCAACCTTTATAACATTTGTAGCCTATTGGATTATAGGAATTCCTGTAGGTTATTTTCTTGGGATTTATTTGGGTTGGGGAGCAAATGGAATCTGGTATGGATTAACACTGGGATTACTTGTATCGGCAACATTACTCTTTGCCAGATTCCATTACTTTTCTAAGAAGCTGGTTCGGCTAACTCATAAAGGATAGCGGAAACAGGAATTTTTATCTCATTGAAGATTTGTGATTGCATTTTCTTCAATCTTTCTACATGATCTTCCAGACGATCGTTGATATTCATGTATCTAATCAAATCACCTGTACGGGTATCAATAAATCTATAACGCGTAAAATGTTGCTTTTCCATAATGTAAATTTACATAAAATTTATTGAAAACCAGCATGTTAAGCCATAAATCGACATAATAGCCATTCTAGAAATAAAGATTGTGTGCTAAGCGGAACGTATTGCAATGTGCATCAACAATATCTGAGACCTTTGGTGAGTAACCGCCACCCATACTCACTTGAATGGGTAGCTTCAATGTTTTGCAGATTTTCAAGACAATTTCATCCCTTTCTTTGCATCCTTTTAGCGATAAATTAAGCTTGCCTAACTTATCTGTGGATAAAACATCTACACCTGCTAGGTAAAAAACAAAGTCTGGTTGATGTTCAATGATTATTTTTTCTAAATTTTCATTCAAAATATCTAGATATTCCCTGTCTGAAATGCCATCTTGCAAGCCAATATCTAAATCAGACTGCTCCTTCCGAAATGGGAAATTCTTTTCTGCATGCATGGAAAAAGTAAA
>JBIHZP010000147.1:0-4036 GCA_044231315.1 Daejeonella sp.
TAGGCACTTTCGCCTTTTTTTGAGCAGTAGCCGACAGAGATAACAAAATAATTAGGAATAAAGGAGCAAAGAATTGAAAGGATTTCACGAGATTGATATTTCTAATAAATATAATAAGAAGAAGGCCGGGTTTTTAAATTTATTGATGAAGAATTTTACTAAATATTGAATTTTAGCTAGAAAAGCTCCCGATATTCCTCCTCATCGCCCACCTTTTGTACCAGACTCATTTCCAATTGATTAAGCAGCAATGATTCTAGAGCCAACATGCGATCAGCCAAAGGGAGCTGCTTATTCACCCAAATATTAGCATTTTGGATGGTGAGCAAACAAGGCATTCGATCATGCAGCGCTTTCATATCTTCATTTGCTGCGCGAGTGATAATGGTACAACTATGAATTAATTCACCGGTTTTATGATCTACCCAGGTATCCCATAAACCGGCCATCAGCGTAAATCTCATATCCTTCATTCGGATGAGGTAAGCCTGCTTATTCTTAGCCTTTTCATCTAATTTTTTCCATTCATAAAAGCCATCAGCAATAATGACACAATGCTTTTTACCTAACAAATGCTTCCAGCTCTCCGACTCACTCAAATTTTCAATTCGCGCGTTAAAGGTGCTAAACT
Source organism: Daejeonella sp. (assembly GCA_044231315.1). Lineage (GTDB taxonomy): Bacteria > Bacteroidota > Bacteroidia > Sphingobacteriales > Sphingobacteriaceae > Daejeonella. The sequence goes on from JBIHZP010000147.1 coordinate 632, forward strand.
TAGGCTTTTCCTTTGCCCAAAAAGGGATTAAGCTCCAGTTTAGATATTGAAGTTCAGAAGGCTTCTCATCCGTAAAAACGGGCAATTCCATACCTGGGGGTGCATTAATGTTCGCCGGCCTTTTCAGATCATCGGCCAATTTAAGGTGCAAGCCTTTAGCGATGCTCGTTTGATCTGATATACTAACTCTTCCGCACATGAGATAAATGGAATTAAAAAGAAATGCAAAATACAGATTTATGAATCACTAAGATTTCAAAAATATAATAAAAAACTTTGAAAATGCTCATGATTATCATCATACCTCGACTTGTCGGTCATCATTATTTGATTTAGAATGGCTTAATAGATTTGTTAGAAGATAAGAATCTATTTATGCTAAAATCAATTGAATTTAATGAACATGTTGCTGAATATGAAGAATGGTTTGAAAAATATCCCTTTGTTTTTAAAAGTGAAGTAGAAGCCATTCGCGATTTGTTACCCATAGGCGATGCGATGTATGGACTTGATATTGGTGCTGGTACGGGCCGTTTTTCTATGGAGCTTGGGGTAAGGGAAGGAATTGAGCCTTCTAAAAGAATGCGCCTTGTTGCCTTAGAAAGGGGCTTAGAGGTGATGCCTGGCGATGCAGAACATTTACCCTTTAAAGATTTGCATTACGATTTTGTTTTAATGATTTTTTGCATCAGTTATGTCAATAATCTTGCCGCCGCTTTCGCTGAAGCAAATCGAGTTCTAAAAAATGGCGGCTCGCTTATTATAGGATTTATAGATAAGGATAGTATTATTGGGAAAGCCTATGAGCGCCGTAAACCGTTCAGTGTTTTTTATAAACAGGCTAATTTTTACACGCCCGACAAGGTAATTGAGGAACTTAAGAAACAAGGGTTTAGCAACTTACAATTTTCACAAACCTTATTTCATGAACTTGACCAAATAAAAGAACTAGAGCCTGCAAAACCAGGATATGGTGAGGGTTCATTTGTGCTCATTAAGGCTATAAAATAATAACTTATGCAAAAAACCTTGATAAAAGATGCGCTAGAGGTGATACACGAGAGAAAAAGTGTACGGAATTATACCGGCGAATTAATCAGCATGGAGGACATAAATTTAATCCTAAAGGCTGCCATGGCTGCTCCCGTTGCTATACACTTGATGCCATGGAAATTTATTGTGGTTCGGAATAAAGAAAAATTAAAAATACTATCAGAGGGCCTACCATTTGCCAAAATGCTTCCAAAGGCCGGAACGGGGATTGTGGTTTGCGCTGCTCCTCATGAAGCCGCATTGGGAAAGGAAGAATTCGCTATTCTGGATTGTGCATGCGCCAGCGAAAATATTCTTCTAGCAGCCGAAGCATTAGGCTTAGGCGCCGTGTGGACTGCCGTGTATCCCAGCAAGGAGCTCATAAGCTTTGTCAGGAAAGAATTAGGAATTCCACAGAATATTATCCCCCTGAACATTATAGCAATTGGTCACCCGATAGGTGATGAGCATGCTGAGGATAAATATGAACCAAACAATGTACACTGGGACAAATGGTGATATAAAAATGTATGGCCACTATAAATAATGAGATTCATTTACAAATTGGACAAATCTATGGCAAAGACTATTGCAGAACATTATACTGAAGAATTAGAAAATTGGGATCAATCCCTAAAATTTTATGCGACTGAAATGGATCACATCGAGTCAAAATTATATGAAATCTTGACGAGAAATTCTGTCGTGGGGCTTGCCGAAAAGGTGAATACTTATCAATTACGTTTAGGTAATTTATCGGAAAAATTCGATGACCTTTTTGAGTCTATTGAAGAACAGGAAGCCGAACTTATAACTGATGGGCATCTTCTTGAAGACGCACTCATTAACTTTGAAACTGAAAAGCTACAATCAGAGTTGAGACAAAAAATGAAGGGAGTAGAAAAAAAATTCATAACCGTGAAATATGATTGCAATAATTTTTTAACCCAGGTTCTAAAAAATTAATAAACAGCCTTTTTGCATTTAAAAAAGAGCTGAATGGCTTAATTTTGGATAATTTCTGCGACATGAGTTCTAATATTCTCCCCTATTTTATCGATAGGCAAATCATCAGGATCTAGTCCGAAGGGATCTTCAATAGACTCCGCAATAAGCTCAAGCGATGCCATTACATAAAATATGAAGGGGACAGCAGCAATTACAAAATACCCCATTGAGAAGACAAAGCCTACAGGCAGAGTCAAAACATAAATAAAAATAAATTTCTTAATAAAGGAGCTGTAGGAAAGTGGTATGGGTGTGTTTTTTATTCGCTCACAAGCACCACAAACATCTGTAAAAGAGTTCAGGTCATTGTTTATCACTAATAGCTGATCACTGCTGATAAGACCTTCTTGATAAAGCATAGCACTTCGAGAAACCATCATGGAAGCAACCTGATTAGGGCCATGTTTAGCGGTATCAAGTGTTTCAAATTCAGGATGCTCAACTGAATCAAGCATAAACAAGGTTTTATTGGAGCGAAGATGAGTGAATAAAGTATCGGCAAAAAGAGGAATAGACTTTTTATAAAAACTGCGATTCACCTGATCATTCTTGTCGAGAAAAGCATTCATTTTCATGGCCAAATTGCGACTCGAATTGGTTAATGTTCCCCATTGTTTACGCGCTTCCCACCAACGATCATAGGCCGTATTGGTACGAAAAACAAGTAAAATAGACATCACAAAGCCTAATAAATTATGGACAATTGTGATGTTCTTTACCCAGACCACATCCGAAAGCTTAACGTATTCAAGCTCAAAATAAGCAATTGCACCTGAATAAGCTGCTAAAGCGAGCATTAACGGAAATAATTTACGCGCAGTATCTGAACGATGCAGATAAAAGGTTGAGTAAAACCAATCTTTAGGATTATAAACGATCATGCTGCAAAATAAGAAAATGAATATAAATGAGAAAATTGTTTGTTTTAAACATATCTCCCTATTGGACTTTAATTTAACGCTCTTTTGAAAAAAAACTTGAAATTACTTTCATGTGCGGGGCCGTTAAGATTGCAATAGCCATGAAGAAAATAGCTAAAAGTCGTTCTAAATTACCCCTAAAAACCATAAATAAAATAGCAATCATCAAGAATGAAAGTCCGTTGGTAATCCACGATTTACGGTAAATAAACCAATAGCTTTTATATTGCCAGCCAAGGAACTTTTTAATTTCTACCATTGAAAGCCCTGCATGCCAAATATTAAAATATAATCCGAAGCCAAGCAAAATCGGCAAGTTAAAAACAATTACCATCAAGAGAGCAAGTTGTAGAATAGCTATAAGCTGTGGGTAGCCCATTTGCTTATTATGAATGAGGTAAATGAGTAAAACTGCTATAAATAGTATTATAGAGGCAATCATTAT
>JBIHZP010000148.1:0-3990 GCA_044231315.1 Daejeonella sp.
AATATTTTCTCCAATACAAAAGAATGTAGCCTCTGCATTAAACTTTTTGAGGGTATTTAACACAAATGGTGTAACAACTGGTATAGGTCCGTCGTCAAAAGTGAGAAAAATGATTTTTTCCTTCCTGTTTTTATGCCAGGTTAGTGTTGGATAAAACCACTGCAGCCAAATGGGGGAATAGGATAAATACAATAGCTCAATAATTTATTACGAAGATAAATATGTTAGCTAATTAAATGGTAGTATTTTTGCAGGAATTTTAAACGAATATAGTTTGTTAATTAATATATGGAACATATAAAACACCAATGCTTCTTTAAATATTTTCTCCTTAGCTTTTTGGGAATAGCTTTTTCTAGTATGTCCTTATCTGGGCAAGAACTTTTAACCCTTAAACGTGCTACTGAGCTCGTAATTGAAAATAATCTACAGATAAAGCAGGCACAATTTACAGAGGCCATCTCTGATGAGAATTTGCAGCAATCAAAATTAGCTTTGCTTCCTACCTTAAATGCAAATACTAGTTTAAACTTTAACTTCGGTAGAAGTATTGACCCTTTAACTAACCAGTTTGTTAATCAGGCAATAACCTCTACAAGTGGAAATTTGTCATCCGGGACTGCCTTATTCCAAGGGTTTCAGAAACTTAATCAGATTTCACAAAATAAATTGCAATTGGATGCGGATAAGAGTAATACGCAAAAAATAAAGAATGATTTAATTTTAACTGTGGTAACGGGGTATTTATCTGTGTTAAATGCCCAAGATATTTTAATTGCTTCTCAGCAGCAATTAGCGATTTCAAGGCAACAATTGGATGTTGAACAAAAGTTTTATGATGTTGGTGCAAAAACACTTGCCGACCTATCACAGGCTAAGTCGCAGCTCGCTTCTGCCGAACTCAATGTGACCAATGCTCAAAATCAGGTAGATCTTGCTTTTTTAAATCTTGCTCAGCTATTGGAGCTTGACCCTTCTTCGGTATTTGTTGTTGAAAAGCCAAGAATGGAAGATATGTCTAAGCTTAATTCAGCTTACTCTGCGCCAGATGTTTTTAAATCTGCTGCTGCCAGTTTCCCTGATATTCGTCTGGCTGAATTAAGGAGACAGGCATCTGAAAAGGGGATTGATATTGCCAAGGGTAATTATTTCCCTTCTTTAAATCTTCAATCAGGTTTTGGAACAAGATATTCAAATGGTTCTTTTGGAAACACAAGCTTTAGCACACAGGTTAAGGATAACTTTAATCAGTTTATAGGCTTCGGACTAAGTGTTCCGATTTTTAATGGAATGGCAGCACGTTCTTCAGTTAGAAGGGCAAAAATCAATTTCCAGAATTCATTATTAAATGAACAATTGGCAAAAAATAATCTCAATAAGGTGATCAACCAGGCAGTTTATGATCTAAGAGCTGCTGAAAAACGTTATTATTCAACACAAACAGCTTTTATATCTTCGAAAGATGCATTTGATGTGATTGAACAACGCTATTCGGTAGGTTTAGTGAACTCTCTAGATTATAATCAGGCTCAAACAAATTTAAATAAAGCTCAATTCGACCAGATACAGGCACAATACGATTTTATTTTTAGAAGTAAAGTCATTGATTTTTATCTTGGTAACCCTTTAACTTTTTAATTAACCCCCTTTTTCCTTATAATCTAAACATGGCAAAGAAAAATAATACATTAAAATATGTGCTCATTGGAGCAGGAATACTTCTAGTAGTTGCAGTTGCTGGCAATAAACTGGGCTGGTTTGGCAAGAGTGAGGTGACTCAGGTTGCAATTGAGAAAGCTCAGAAGCGAACAATCGTAGAAACTGTATCAGCAAGTGGTAAGGTCCAGCCAGAAATTGAAGTGAAGCTAAGTGCAGAAGTTTCGGGTGAAGTTGTTGAACTTCATGTTAAAGAGGGTGATGTTGTAAAAAAAGGACAATTATTATGTAGGGTTCGTCCGGATGTGCTTCAGTCGGGTTTTGATCGTGCAGTGGCATCTTTGAATAGTCAGAAGGCATCTTTAGCGAGCACTCAACAACAGCTAAAGCAAGCTGAGGCTAATTTTGCTAATGTGTCAGCAAAATATAAGAGAAATCAGGAGCTTTTTGCTAAAAAAGTATTGTCTGCAGCGGAGTTTGATGCGGTAAAAGCAGAATTTGAAAGTTCTAGAGCTAATTTGGAGTCTGTTCGTCAGAATGTTGTGGCTTCAAGATTTGGCGTAGAACAGTCGGACGCGGTAGTAAAAGAAGCGGGTGCTAACTTAGCTAAAACTACTATTTATGCTCCTGTGGATGGGGTTATTTCCAAATTATCCATTGAGTTAGGAGACCGTATTTTGGGAACTTCTCAAATGGCTGGTACAGAGATTATGAGGATATCGAACCTTAGTTCAATGGAAGTTAGTGTAGATGTTAATGAAAGTGACATCAATCGTGTTACTGTAGGTGATTTGGCTGAAATTGAAGTGGATGCTTTTCAAAATCAAAAATTCAAGGGTGAAGTTACAGAGATCGCAAGTTCCTCTAGCATCGTTGGTACATCTACTGATCAAGTTACTAACTTCACGGTGAAGGTTCGTATTATACCTGAATCTTATGCTAAATTGGTGCGTTCCGATTCGGCAAATCCATCTCCTTTCCGTCCGGGATTATCAGCTACCGTTGATATTCAAACTGAACAATATACAGGGATTGCTGTTCCTATTCAATCAGTAACCACACGGGAAAAGAAAAAGGAAGTTAATGTGTCAGAAGGCGAAGTTAAGCCAACTTCAGCCAAAGAAGAAAAAGATAAGTTGAAGGATGCAGACCCTATTAAGGAATATGTTTTTGTTTACAGTGCAGGCAAAGTTAAACAGGTATTAGTGACTACAGGAATTCAAGACGATATGTATATTTTGATCAAATCAGGATTGAAAGGTGGTGAAGAGGTGGTTTCACTTCCATTTACTGCTATATCTAAAACATTGAAAGATAGTGCGATAGTTGAAAAAGTAGAAAAAGAAAAGCTTTTTGCAGGCGAAAAGAAAAAGTAATTTCTAAGAAATTCTTACCTTGTCCCGGTCTACTAATTGTATTTTTTGCAATTAATAGGTCGGGATTTTTATTATGACGCACATTCAAAAGAAGATAGCCATTGTTGGGGGAGGTAGTTGGGCGACCGCCATTATAAAGATATTGTCAGATAATCTTATTGAAAAAGAGATTTTCTGGTGGATGCGTAATGAGGAAGCCATTGAACACATTCGCCAATATAGTCATAACCCTCATTACCTCAGTTCTGTTGAAATTAAAGTCCCAGATAGCAATTTAAGCTCCGATCTTAAAGGCATTATTGCGTCATGCGACATGATACTGCTAAATGTTCCGGCAGCTTTCTTAAAGGAAACTTTAAAGGATATTAGTCCCAAAGACCTAAAAGGAAAAAAAATCATTTCAGCTATTAAGGGTATTGTGCCCGATGAAAATATGATTATTGGTGAATTCATGAACCAATATTTTGATATTCCATTCAATGATATTATCGTAATTAGTGGGCCATGTCATGCGGAGGAAGTGGCACTTGAAAAATTATCTTATCTAACTATTGCTTCTCAGAATAGTGAATTGGCCTCTCATTTCTCATCCATGTTAAACACACGCTACATTAAAACGAATGTTTCGGATGATATTTTTGGGACTGAATATGCTGCAGTATTGAAAAATATTTATGCTGTAGCTAGTGGCATTTGCCGTGGAATAGGCTATGGTGATAATTTCCAAGCAGTTTTAATTTCAAATGCCGTACGTGAGATTGAAAGTTTCGTTAATGCTATTCACCCCATCGACAGGGATATTAAAGAGTCAGCTTATCTTGGCGATTTACTGGTAACGGCTTATTCTCAATTTAGTCGTAACCGTACTTTCGGAAATATGATAGGAAAGGGTTATACCGTGACTTCTGCCCAATTGGAGATGAATATGATTGCTGAAGGTTATTATGCCGTGTATTGC
>JBIHZP010000149.1:0-3972 GCA_044231315.1 Daejeonella sp.
ATACATTATCTAAATTAACTTTGTTTAAACCAGCTATATCTAATTCAACTGCTTTTTTATAAGCGGCAAGTGCTTCATCAAATAATGGCTTTGATCTTGCAGGAACAGTGTCTAATAAAGCTAATTCCCCGTAAATCATCGACTTATACGTCCATGCTGTTGGATCTCCTGAAGTTTTTTCGTTAACAACAGCCTTATCGATTGAAGTTTTAGCCAATTTGATGTTTGGCATTGCCAGCAACAATGAAGCAGCCTCTTTTAGAGAAACAAATTTCTCATAATTACTTTTAGCACTTGAAATCTCCCCCTTTTGAGCAAATGCTAATAAGGTTGATGCTGAAAATACAGCCGCTAAAATGAAAGATTTAATTTTCATGATATTCTAGTTTAATTTTAGTTGATTGATTCTATTATTGATTTTTTGTAATTCTGTATTTTCACCACTACGCTTATAAAATATAGCTAATGAATTTAATGATTTTAATTCATTAGGATCAATTTCATTAGCCTTAGCAAGATAGGTTTTTGTAACATATCTTATACTACTTTTTTGAGTGTCTTTTATGTATAAATTTAAATAAAGTAAGCCTAAAGCATAATTTGCATCAAAATTATTAGGATTTATTTCAATAATCGTTTTATAATATTCTTCAGCTTTAGACACATTACCCATCATCTCATGAGAAAAACCTGCCAAATAATTTAAATTGATGTTGTTTTCATCAAGTTTCAATGCTTGCCCGATGTATTTTATTATTTCAACATACTCATTTTTGCTCTGCAAGGTATTCAATAACTTAAAAACAATATCTCTATTATTAGGGAAAGAATCCGTCCCAGACCTTAAAACACGAACAATATTCGATTCGTCTTTCATTAACTCGTATAAATTAGCAAGGACTAGGAAATATTCAGGTCTTGGTCGGATCTGAATTAGTTTCTCATAATAAGTGATTGTTTTTTGATAATAACCTAATTCTTGAGATAGTAGAGCTAGATTATGACTGATTGAAATATTGGTTTTATCGATTGAATCAAGGATAGTAAAATACTTGAAAGCTTCTTCAGATTTACGGTTCTTTAAAGCCGAATTTGCCCGAAACAGATAGGTTTGCCTGATTTGCCTTTCAATATAGTTTATTCGATCCCGACTTTCTCTTTCGATTTTTGAACCATAAACATACTTCATGGCTAGTAAAACCTCATCGAGCGGGTCTTTTTTATAGGAATATTTTAGGTTTGAATCAATTCGTGCTAGTGTAGAATAAACCAAAGCTCTAATCAGGTTATTTCTAGAATTTAAAGAGTCTGATTTGGTTTTATAGGCATCATCAATCTTTACTCTAGCACTTTCAAGCTTTTTAATATCCTTACTAGAAGTATACTGCGCAAAACTATTCATCGCTTCCTTAGTAATAAGGGTCTGAGCCCCTGCCGAAGCAAGGGTCAGAAAATATCCGCTTATTAAAAGTATGAATAACTTATTCATGAAAATTTATTCAGTTTCTGGAGTCTGATCTTCGGTTTCAGTAGCACCCTCTTCTGCAGTGCCCTCTTCAGCTACTTCATCTTCTTCCTCTTCGTGCTCAACTTTGGCAATCGAAGCAATTGAATCATCACCTTTTAAGGTAATTAATCTAACACCCTGAGTTGCTCTTCCCATTACACGAAGGTCGCCCACTCCTATTCTTATCACGATACCTGATTTATTAATAATCATAAGATCATCATTATCAGTAACATCTTTAATCGCTACAAGCTCACCTGTTTTATCGGTTACATTAATGGTTTTAACACCTTTACCTCCCCTATTTGTGACGCGATAATCTTCAATATCCGTACGTTTACCGTATCCATTTTCAGAAACTACTAAAACAGTTACTTCCGGATTATTAATTGCGATCATTCCAACCACTTCATCCTTATCACTACCAAGTGTTACTCCACGAACTCCTGTAGCTGTACGTCCCATTGGTCTAACAGTAGACTCATTAAAACGAATTGCTCTTCCAGAACGTAGTGCCATTACAATTTCACTCTGACCGTTGGTCATACATGCTTCTAAGAGCTGATCACCTTCATTAATATTAATGGCATTAATTCCATTGGCTCTAGGACGAGAGTAAGCTTCTAGAGATGTCTTTTTAATGGTACCTTTTTTAGTACACATAATAATAAAGTTATTCTCGAGGTATTCTTGATCCTTTAAGTTAACAACTTTGATATAAGCTTTAATATTCTCCTCTTTAGGGATATTAATCACGTTTTGTATCGCACGCCCTTTGCTTGTACGGGTTCCTTCCGGAATTTCGAACACTCTTAACCAGAAACATTTTCCAGATTCGGTAAAGAAGAGCATGTAATTGTGATTAGTAGCGATTAGCATGTGCTCTATAAAGTCCTTATCTCTAGATTGAGAACCCATCGAACCTTTTCCACCTCTACCTTGCTTGCGGTATTCAGTTAAAGGCGTACGTTTGATATATCCTTCATGTGAAATAGTAATTACTACCTCTTCATCCACAATAAAATCTTCCATACGCATATCTTCAGCAGAATGCGTAATAGATGTACGACGTTCATCACCGAAGCGATCTCTTATTTCTACAAGCTCTTCCGTAATAATTCGCATACGAAGTGCTTCATCAGCTAAAATTGAATTTAAATATTCAATAGTCTTCATTAATTCTGCAAACTCTTCTTTAATCTTATCACGTTCAAGTCCTGTTAAACGTCTCAAAGTCATATCCAAAATCGCTCTCGCTTGAAGATCTGATAAGCTAAAGCTATCAATCAAACCTAGACGAGCATCTTCGGGACTATTAGAAGCACGAATTAATTTAATAACCTCATCCAAATGATCTAAAGCAATTAATAATCCTTCGAGGATATGTGCTCTTTTTTGTGCTTCAGAAAGATCAAATTTAGTTCTACGAATAACTACCTCATGGCGATGATCCACAAAATGCCTAATTAGGTCTCTGAGATTTAACATCATCGGGCGACCATTAACCAAGGCAATATTATTGACGCTGAATGAAGTTTGAAGTGCAGTATATTTAAATAGGTTATTTAGAACCACTGCGGCATTGGCATCGCGTTTTATTTCATAAACGATACGCATACCATCTCTATCCGACTCATCTCTGATCTCGCTAATCCCCTCAATTTTTTTATCGTTAACAAGACCAGCAGTCTGCTCGATCATGTTGGCTTTATTTACTTGATAAGGTATTTCATTAACAATGATACGTTCGCGATCACCTTTATGAACTTCAATTTCAGCCTTAGCACGCATGACGATACGCCCGCGACCGGTCTCAAATGCTTCTTGAACACCAGTATAGCCATAAATTATACCTCCAGTAGGAAAATCTGGAGCCTTTACATGCTGCATTAAATCAGCAACAGTAACCTCATTATTTTCAATATAGGCGATGGTAGCATTAACCACTTCAGTTAAGTTGTGCGGAGGCATATTAGTTGCCATACCCACTGCAATACCTGAAGCTCCGTTTACCAATAAATTTGGAATACGAGATGGTAAAACGGTTGGTTCTTCTAGCGTGTCATCAAAGTTTAACTGAAAATCAACAGTTTCCTTATTGATATCAGCAAGCATTTCTTCCGCAATCTTTTTCAAACGTGCCTCTGTATAACGCATTGCTGCTGGAGAGTCACCATCAATAGACCCAAAGTTACCTTGTCCATCCACCATTGGGTAGCGTAAACTCCAATCCTGTGCCATACGAACCATGGCAAAATAAACGGATGAGTCGCCATGTGGATGGTACTTACCCAATACATCACCCACAATACGAGCGGATTTCTTATGTGGCTTAGTACTAGTTACTCCAAGATCCAACATGCCATATAAAACCCTTCTGTGAACGGGTTTAAGTCCGTCACGCACATCAGGAAGAGCACGAGAAACAATTACTGACATCGAATAATCGATGTAAGCAGATTTCA
>JBIHZP010000150.1:0-3966 GCA_044231315.1 Daejeonella sp.
GACATCAGTACACGATCACCTTTACTTTCGCACCATAACTCCCCAGTTCGAGCCGATACTTGAAAGGCATGTAATTTATCTTTGCCTAAACGAGAAGCCCAATAGGGTATTAAATTACAATGAGCAGAGCCGGTAACTGGATCTTCATCAATACCCACGGCCGGTGCAAAAAATCGCGATACAAAATCAAATTGCATTCCAGGGGCAGTGACCACAAAACCTAAGGAATCTATTTCCTTCAATCTATTAAAATCAGGCTTTAGCGATTCGATAATTTCTTCGCTTTCGTAAACTATAAAATAATCTCTGGAACGAAGAATTTCAATAGGTTGAATACCACCAAGAGCTTCAATCAATCCTTCGGGCACTTCACAGGCCAAAGGAATTCGTGCAGGAAAATCTAATGTATAAAGATCATTTGCCTTACTTACTTTAAGCGTCCCAGCTTTCAATGTATGAAAATGTATCTGATCAGAATTATAGTTTAATTGAGTAAACAAAACATGAGCTGTTGCTAAAGTAGCATGACCACATAAATCTACCTCCGATTGAGGCGTAAACCACCTAAGCTCGAAATCATGGCCCTGGTGAATAAAAAAAGCAGTTTCGGCCAGATTGTTTTCTGCTGCTATTTTTTGCATGAGAGGGGCTGGTAACCATTCTTTTAGGGGACAAATTGCTGCGGGGTTGCCACCAAATAGCTTGTTTGTAAAAGCATCAACTTGAAAAATAGGAATAGTTAGCATATTCTTTGAAATTTCTAATAATAAGTCAGACGAATGACACCAGCCAAAGATTTGGCCAGACGCACTACCTGACGGGTATATCCATATTCATTATCATACCAGACATATAATACTACCGATCGTGCATCTTTTGAGATAATAGTTGCTGGTCCGTCAATAATTGAAGCATGACTATTCCCTATCACATCACTTGAAACTAACTCATTTGAGATTGAATATTCAATCTGCTCCACCAGATCACCAAAGAGTGATGCCTCTTTCAACACTGCTTCAATTTTTGCTTTTGTAATTTCAGTATGGAGAGTTAAATTTAATATGGCGAGAGATACATCGGGTGTAGGAACCCTGACAGCATTACCGGTTAATTTACCTTCTAATAAAGGAAAAACCTTTGACACGGCCTTATCGGCACCGGTCTCAGTTATTACCATATTTAACGCTGCTGAACGACCACGACGGTATTTTTTATGGTAATTGTCCAGTAAATTCTGATCATTTGTATAACTATGAACAGTTTCAATATGTCCCTTTTCTATACCAAATACATCCTCAACAATTTTTAAAACCGGCACAATTGCATTTGTGGTACAGGAGGCAGCAGAAAAAATAGTTTCAGAGGTGCTAAACTCCTGATGATTGATACCAAAAACAATATTCGGAACATCTCCCTTTCCTGGGGCAGTAAGAAGCACTCTTTCAATACCCTTTGACAATAAATGCTTACTTAACTCTTCACGACTACGAAAGATACCGGTATTGTCAATCAATAATGCATTATTGATTCCAAAAGCAGTATAATCTATATCAGAAGGATCACTTGCAGCGATCATGTATATAAGCTGCCCATTGATAATCAAGGCTCTATTATCAAAATCTTCGATAATTGTACCCAAAAAAGGGCCATGAACAGAATCATTTCTGAGAAGATCTGCACGTTTAATCAGATCTTCATCACTATTAGTTCGCGTAATAATAGCTCTCAGACGCAATTGTTCTCCCTTACCGGCTTGCATTACAAGTTCCCTTGCGGCAATCCGTCCTATACGACCAAAACCATAGAGAACAACATCTCTGGCCTGCATTTTAATCTTATCCTTACCAATGTGATGGGCAAGTTTCTTAATAATAAAATTCTCTATCCCCGAAAAATCACCATCTGCATCAAGCCACTCTGTCGCTAAACGACCAATATCAATCCGTGATGGGGCAAGATTCGACTTTGCTATTGCCTGCGCAATTGCGAGAGTATCATAGATTGAAATATTTTTATTGATAAGCTGCTTTGCATATTGATGGTGGGAAAGTACTTCACTGCTACCAATATCAAACAGAGGTTTTCTAAAAAGAACCAGTTCGATTGAGCGATCAAACCAGAGCTTACCAACAACATTAATAAGCTCGATTGCCCTTTTCTCTTTATCAATCCAACTACTAAATTCGTTTTCGTATTTTTTTAACATATCTATAAAAATAAAATGCCCTAAAAAATAAAAAGATCGGGCCATGACCCAATCTTTTCCATTCAAAAATATGTTTCTTTAACCTAGGTAAGATTTCAAGATCTTACTTCTAGAAGTATGACGTAAGCGTTGTAGAGCCTTATCTTTAATCTGACGAACACGCTCGCGTGTTAAGTTAAATTTCTCACCAATCTCTTCAAGAGAAAGAGGATGATTGGTACTTAATCCGAAGAATAACACAATTATTTCGCGTTCTCTTTCAGTAAGTGTTGATAGTGAGCGCTTAATTTCTTCTGATAAAGACTCATTAATCAAATTACTATCTGTGTTGGGATCACTATTTTCGAGAACATCTAGTAAAGTATTTTCCTCACCCTGAACAAATGGTGCATCCATTGAAACATGGCGACCAGAATTACTTAGGGTATCAGAAATTTTCTCAACTGTAGTTTCAAGGTTTTCAGCTAACTCTTCTGGTGAAGGCTCGCGTTCAAATTCCTGCTCTAATCTTGAAAAAGCCTTGCTTATCTTACTTAATGATCCTACTTGATTTAATGGAAGACGAACAATTCTAGACTGTTCTGCGATAGCCTGTAAAATCGACTGGCGTATCCACCAAACAGCGTAGGATATAAACTTAAAACCTTTCGTTTCATCAAAACGTTTTGCTGCTTTGATTAATCCAAGGTTTCCCTCATTAATCAAATCACCTAAGGTAAGTCCCTGGTTTTGATATTGCTTCGCAACAGAAACCACAAAACGTAAATTTGTTTTTGTTAAACGCTCTAGAGCTGCCTGATCGCCCTCTCTAATTTTTTGAGCTAGAATTACTTCTTCTTCGGCTGTTATTAAATCTACCTTACCAATTTCGTGTAAATACTTGTCCAGGGACTGTGATTCACGATTGGTAATCGATTGGGTTATTTTGAGTTGTCTCATTTATGAATAAATACTCTTTGTGAAAGTCCGCAAATCTAAATAAAATCCGCGACCATAGCGATTTTTTTTACTAAAATTTAGCTGATTTTTAAGGATTTAGCAATGTTTTTTGCTTATTTTTAAACCACAAAAATCATTCCATTTAAATGATTTTGGAAATAATTATTTTATAATTAGTAGAAAATGAAAAAACAATATTCAATTAAATCAAATTTCTATCTCTAAACCAAACATCATCAGGCTTTGAATCAAACTGTTCCATCAAAGAAACGAGCCTAGCAGGATTTTCATCCGACAGGACTAAATCTCGATTAATCGGCTTTAAAAATTGCTTGTCCACCATCATATCCATTTGTAATAACAAAGGATCATAAAACCCTCCCACATTTAAAATTCCGATAGGATTATTATGCAATCCGAGCTGTAACCAGGTAAGAACTTCAAAAAACTCTTCCATAGTTCCGAAACCACCCGGCAAAGTAATGATACCATCGGTAATGTCGGCCATTTTCTGCTTTCTTTGGTGCATGTTCTCCGTAATTATCAATTCTGTCAATCCGGTATGCCCAACTTCTTTGTCCATTAAAAACTGAGGTATCACCCCAATTGCTTTCCCACCACGCTCTAAAACTGCATCAGCAATCAATCCCATTACCCCTACTCGACCACCACCAAAAACCAAAGTTATTTCCTTTTCAGCAAATACATCGGCTAAATCGTGTATCGCCTTAAGTAACACCGGATCACCATTAAAGTTTGCCCCACAGAACACAGAAATTGATTTCATCTTTCTTTTTTAATAATTACGATCGAAACCTAAC